>NZ_JAPPTO010000008.1:0-234094 GCF_027587135.1 Vibrio sp. MM46 | reverse complement strand
GGTGAGGGCTACCGGTAATCCATTTATTTGACGCATCCATTCCATATCTAAAAAGCTAGTTTCATATTTAGAAATCGAATAAGAATCGAGAGTAACTTTATGTAAATGTTGGGCTCCAGATAGGTTAGTAGCAAAGTTAAAACACTGCGCGTCTGGAGACCAATCTAAGCGGTTTTCGGTTTTTGTTGGGAAATCACAATCCATCTTGAAATCCCCCATATCGAAGCTTCCGCCTTCGACGAACACCATGTTCTCGATAGCTCGGACCACCACTTCTGCCGCTTTCTGCTTCTGATCTGGAGTTGCTTCTGGGTAAAGCTCATTGATATTCGACACAATCGTATCGATTTGCTTTTGTGAAACGGTCTCGCTAGACACCTTAATTGCTGAACTTTCGCTATTGCACGCAACCAATAAGGGAAGCACACAAGCCATACCTAACCATCTGTTTTTCATTTGGTATTCCTTTTACTTTATGTGCATATTTTACGCAAAAATAAAAGACGAGAACAGTTTCAAAGGCACTGTATGACTAGTTATAACGACGGCGTTCCTGTTTTAGGGAAGAGTCTGTTTGTGGTTAATTAGCAGTTATCATGTGCTGTCTTCTTAAACTTCGTCCTAATAGCAGGTATGTCGAACTCAAAATGCCATGTGACTTTGCCTATTGCATGAATAGATGCTTAGATCGCATACAGAAACACTTATATTGGAACGAAGAACTGTATGATTTTGCCCTATACGGGATCGGCTATTGGGAGTTGAAAGTGGAAAAAGTTGAATCAGAAGATGCGCCAAAGATTAATGTCAAGGAAGTCATTGAACAGCGTAGACTTAGTAAAATAAAGATGACTAACAAACTCCTTAAGCAGGCATCTAAGCAATCCTCTATGACGCACTCAAAGGTTACCGTTAGAAAAATGAAATCCCCCTAATACTGGAAATCAAGGTCACGAGAGTCTGTGTAACTCTTAGCTTAAATCAGGTTTAAAATACCACTCCATTGTTGCGCAATTGCGAAACAGTTTGATTGTCGAATGCCTTGTCCTGAATTTAGTTAAAAGGTTGTTGAACAAAGTTCTTATGAGGGTTTACTGCGTTCTAAACACATTTTAGGGCAGTTCTGAGCTTCTGAGCTAGTAGCTCATCATTGGACACTTTTGAGTTACATGAAGCTGCTAAGCTAACGAATATTAGCCTAATGTCAGCGAGCTTATTGAAGAAGTTTGGTTTGCCTACCCATGTCCTCAGATACTTTTTAAAAACCAAAATAAGTTCATTTCGCAACACTGCGATTCACAATCTACGCAACGAATTCCTAACGCGAAGGGGGCTTTTCTCGATTTTGGCTGATTTGTACGACAGACTGTTGCACAATAGTGAGGTGGCTCGTTTTACGAACAAGCAAGTCTGATTTTAACGAACAAAATCGACTAACAACAAACAAAAAACCATCAAGCCTAGACTCGATGGTTTTTATTAACTGCTTGTTCAGCAGGTCGGTTGCTTTCTTCCTGACCTATTCTTAGCTGCCTATTCGGCAGGACACTTGTTAAGCGTTTTGGCTTGGGAAACTCAATAATTCCTAGCTGCCTATGCGGCAGGACACTGTAGAATATAGTCTCTACCCATCTGATTCTGCATGCTTAACGTCACAATTCACCAAAATACCCTTTTTCTTCTTGCATCTGTAACTCATTATTTTTGAATCTCTAAAAAGATCTTTAGAAAAATGGGCAAACACGTAACTCTGGTACCGTGCCTTTTCTTTCTTGATTGGTGGCTAGACCATAGCTATTAAAGTTTGCTTCACCGCGCTCACTCACAAGCTCTTTTTGTACAAACAAAATATAATCTTCCCCAGATGAACCGCTGGAGATTGGTATTCGATGGAAGCTATCGACGACACGCTCTTCATTAGTGGCTGGTAACGATGGTTCAACACCAGATAGTTCGGCTCTCGCTATGCTACGTTTGATTCTTCGTTTCTTGGAACCTAAAAAGCTTTTCCCAATCGTTTGGTTACGGACAAACCTCACCTCAATCGCAGTGTCTGACACTTCACAAACACTAGAAATCTCAAACAGACCTTCATTTACCATCAAAGAAAAATAGGGCTGAAAAGAGAGTCCAACCATCACCTCCTTATCGTCAGCAACAAAGGCGATGGTTTGACCAACCGTAACGTCACTCCAGTCGGGAAAGCTCACACCTATTTTATTCATGGCTTGACGGTTATTGACCATAAACAAGTGCATTTGAGAGATACAACGCCCTGCTAACAGCTCATAGTCGGCTTGAACAGGGGTATAACGTATACAGAAGTAGTAACGCTTCGTCATAGTCATCCTTACTTCGCTTTGGAACAATTGAAGAGCCCCCCCTTAATCAAGACCGACATAATAAAGTGCACGTCATTTGGAATGGTCTGAGAAGCTGTCATTATCTCAATCCAATTCTCTGTATTTCTGACTAACTGGTAAAAGTCATTTCCATAGGAAACATGTCGCCTTGCTATAACGTACTCTCGGTCAGCTCCGTACTCATTCACTCTTAATGGCTTATCTGCTTCTTCATGCCACCAATCGTCAATCGATTGCAACGCTGCACCAATTTTCTGACCATGAAAAGCAGCAGTTTCTTTTCCGTTCAATAATTCTACGGTAGCTAACTGCTTAGTAGGAGCACCATCTTCTCGATCATCCAAGAACTCTTGGCTTGGGTAAACCTCATCCCCCCAACCGACTCCAATTTTAGCTTTGACATCCATGTAGAAATATTCGGTCGGGTCAGATAGGGCTCGCATCAAATAAGCTGTAAGTTTTTCTAGGCATTCTGCTGACGCTTCATCCCAATGACCATACCAAGAAAGCCTTGTTGCGTTTTCTACAATCAAGGTTTGTGAATCACTGGTGGTCACTTCTATCGACAATTGTCGACACTCTCTGTTTCTCCAAAGCCAAGTACCAAGCAGAATGTTCTTCGCGTATCGTAGAGCAAGTTCCTGATACCCATTGAGCTCTTGATATGTTTTCGCAAGTAACGAAAGTTTAGAGCGCACTTCGTCATCACTACAGGTATCTGGAGTTTGAGAGTTGGCTCGAATTCGAAGGGGGAATGCACAATAGATATCATCAACACCAGGTTTTACATAACACTCTTCGATGAACTGAGGATTGGAGTAAGCTAAATCTTGTGGAGCAACATTCTTTTCTACGAACTTGCCCCCTTTATATGCTTCTGCATAACCACCTTTTGGTGCGCGCAACCTAGTTCTATCAATTTCAAGGGGGCACATCTCACCACTTTTAGATAGATAGTAGAAATATGCTTTGCCAGCAGAGAGTGATCGAACGTAGTTCAGCTGAGTGCAAAGTTCCATAAACGATTAATCCCTATAGTTTTTTATAAGAATAGTTTCGCTACTGCATTCTATCGACCAAAAGGCATGGTTGAAAAAGTGATCTCTTCCACTAAAACGTACTTCTATCGGATTCACTTTCTTAGCTAACCCTATCGCATTTTCTGCATAGGCGTGACAATCGGTGATCGAGTTGCACCGTTTAGTTGGACGTTCTAACAAATGGTAGCCAATAGAAACTGGCAAATTATCAGCGCCTTTCGTTATTAAATGCTCTAGGTCATCAAAGTCACTCGGCTGGTTCTCACTTGGATATAACCATCGCCCGTAGGCTGGCAAACCTTTTATGACATGGAAAAGCTCACTCCTACTGGTCAACGTCCTTAGCCACTCAATATGTGTCGAGAGCTGTGGTTGGTATAACGCCCCTCCGGCGAAAGCAACGGGAAGTGCCGTTTTAAGCGCGGCCTTAAAATCTGAAATTCGGCTTTCACTATGAACTCTAATAACTAAGTCTATTTCTAGGTCCGCCAATCGTTCACTACGAATGGTAGGTCGTTTCGTGTTTGAAACCGTTCTAGCTTTAGCGAACGAGTTAGGCTCGGTAAGCTTCGCGGTCGGTTGAATGTTCTCGCTACGAACATAAAAAGAAAAACTCGAAAACTCAAACGGGGAATCACAATTAACTAACTTATTAAACTCTATTTGGTAGCGGTGCATAAAGCCCCAAATAGCCGTCAAAGAAGGAGCACCGCACAAGTAAGGGCTACTCATCGCTACAGCATCTTGCACCCTCATTGATGACAAATAGATATACTGGTCACCCGTTACCTTATCTTCATTGCCATTTGGTTTACTGATTTGTTCGAGGATCCATATGATTTGGGCTTTGACGATCTGCATAAGCTTGGGGTGATAGGCAAACTTGGTGGCATACTTATTATTTTGAAACACGAGATGTAAGCGGCGATTAAACTCACTAGCTAAAGAACCTAGATCCGATTCTGGTAGCGCCAAAAAGGCTTGAGCTAAAGTGTCATCATGTTCCAATTGCTGTTGATTAGGGTCAGCATCAACGATATCTCTTAACTCAATTAATGGAAGCATCCACAAGGCTATCTGCTTTCGCAATATCTTACTTCTAACCTTACGAGCGCCCTCTCTTTGCTTCTGTGTTTTTGATGGTTCTGAGCCAATTAAGTGATTTAACACCTGACAAATTTTGGCGTTAGTTACCTGATAGTCATCAAAGTAGTGACCACTCTTTTTGCGACTTTCAGGTAACGTCCCAACCTGCGCTGATTTAACGTCTAGCGGGTAGTTAAGAGCTTTCATATACCCACCTAAACTGCCACACAGGTTCCCGATACTCGCAGAGTTTGGCAGTGACGAAGACATAAAGCGAAGCTTACTTTCTCGACTTCTCGATCTCACTTCTAACTCGCTCTGAATGGTATGACTAACCACTGGGGTCACCGAAACATAATCATCCCCCCATGGAAACCGTAGCTGCTTGCTGTAAGGACTGACACTATCGGGAAAATGATTATCAAGAAGCTGTTCTTCAATTGTATGTTTTAAGCGAGCAAGTGACTTAGCACCTAAACCAAACTCTTTGAGCAACTCGACCCAAACGGGACTTTCATGTTGTATAAGTGAAAGAATGCATACGGACTGTGATTGCCAATTAAAAGGATTCAATAACCACAAAGTGTGACGATACACCGCAGAGTTATGTGCCCACCCTAGACGTTGCTCTAATACTCCGCTTGAAATGAATACCTCGGTTGTCGTAAGAGGCTGCGCGACTATCCGCTGATCTTTAACTCGGCAGTCTGGAAACTTGAGATTATGAGTGTGGAACCATTTGATCTCGTCAAGGGACGCCTTTAGGTTCTCAACCGCTTTTAAATGCCTTTTAGCACGGGCTACATCCAACCAATCCGAGCATCTATCTGATTGATGGCTTGAACTGAGATTGAGCAAGATCGTTAACGCCTCTTTTTCAAACCCTTCAACACAGACATCTTCCGTATAGGGCATGAACATCTTCTTTAGCGTAATCTGCTTTACTGCTTCGTCTTCAATTGCCAATAAGCCACTTAATTTCGTCATAATTACCACTCAGGTAGATACACACTTAAACCATCACTTTCAGAGCTCATTCGAGTCAGCTTTGTTTCGATGACACTTCTTAGAGTAAACGCCGACTCGTGACTCGCTATCTTTGTATGCATTCGCGGCCTAATCGCGGCTTTGATCTCACCAAACTCATACAGCCGATATACCTCATCTGTTGTACAAGAAAGCAATGTAGAAGCTTCTAGAGGGCTGAGTAGTACATCACCGATATTTCCTTTCGCGCTTGATGGAACTGTTGCCATGAGCTGAATAAAGTAAGCTAACACCTGTGTCAGTACGGTATTGTGACTCAACTGCCGACTAGGTAACTGACGACAATCTTTAAGCAGAGCGCCAAAGGCTTCATTGAAAAACATCTTCTTCCAATCTTTTACTCGAACAAGTTCTGCCTTCTCTTTCAAGGCATCGAGGTCTTGCCACTGTGCTGTTGGCCAAGCGCAACAATATTCAATGAATGACTCAAAACTGAGGTCATCGATATCACCATAGCGATTTACATACCAAAGTAAAAAGCCATAGCGCTCGGATAACGTCATTTCCCGCATTAGCAATCCCAAGGGTTTTGAATCATTTCCTGACAACCATTGAGCGACTAGTACCTCAGACTCTGGCGCGTCCTCTACTCGCGAGTTTCGGAGTTCAAAACCACATTCACATTGGTTAATACTCTCGGTACTTTGGTATTCAAGTCTCGACTTACACTCAGGACAGTGATGAACCAGTTTACAGCCATGGTGTTCACAAGCTTGGTGAGAGATAAATTGCCACTGCTGGCGAATGTAGGGTGCTTCGTCAATACACAGAGGACAAATAGGCGTGAAGCGTTTGCGAAGAAAAGCATAAGGGTAATCAACCCCGAATCTATATACAGCTTTGTATTGCGGAGAGAATTGAGCTTTTGAATGTGATAAAGCTAAGCGCAGCACACCAAAGTTATTGAGTTTTAATTGGTTCTCAAGATGGATAAGAACCCGTACTCGCATTTGGCTTGTAGTTTGCGCGTGGTAGATATTGACTCGGTTGAGCTCTAAGGGGAAAGCTCCAGCAATCGCTTCATGCTGATCCATTGTGTCGAACCAGATATCTTCTGCGAAATGAGAAAATCGCTCGTAACCTTGCTCTTGCGATAAACGCAACAAGAAGCTTTCGAGCGATTCGTCAGGATAAAGTTGAATGTCCGTTTCCACATGCCACCACTAAAACTTAGAGTTTCTAAGTTTTAGTATCGAAGATATTTCATATATTGCAACCATAGCTTTGCCAAAAACACCTACGAACTCATCCGATATACGACAGAATCGCTTGGTGATCACAAACTGTGATGCGAACGATCTAAGAAGGTTCTGCCCCTTTATGAGTTTCGAGAGTCAAGACGGTAGACTATTTTATTACTAAGTTGTTCACAGATATTTTAATAACCATGATCTGTTGATTCTCTTTTAGTACATTATCCCTATTGTATATTTTATGGGTTCTGCAATGTCTCGAAGTCAACGCCTTCTAGATCTTCTACAGCTACTACGGTGTTATAAATATCCAATCTCTGCTGAGAAATTGGCTAGTCAGCTTAATGTAAGTGTGCGCACTATCTATCGTGATATTGCTACTTTACAAGCTCAAGGTGCCGATATCGAAGGAGAAACTGGTCTTGGTTATATCTTAAAACCTAACTTTGATTTACCGCCAATGATGTTTAGCTTAGAAGAGCTTGAAGCCCTCAGGTTAGGAGCGGAATGGGTGGCAAAGCAAGCTAACGGAGAGTTTAACGAGGCTGCCATTAACGCACTTGCTAAAATCTCAGCAGTGTTACCCACCGATCACGAAGCTAAACATATTGAGAGCGTCATTAGAGTTGCTTCAGCTCTCAACGCTCCGAAGTTTATGATCTCTCTACACGAGTTGAAATCAATGATTCAGAAAGAACATAAAGTTGAAATTGTTTACGAAGATGCCAAAGGCTCTATCAGCAAAAGGATTGTGTGGCCAATTCTCATAGGTATGTTTGAACGACACTCTATTTTGGTTGCATGGTGTGAAGCACGAGATGACTTCCGTAATTTCCGACTTGATAGAATCCATTCGACTTCTCAACTTGATTCGAAATACAAGCGCTCTCGTCACTCTCTACTCACTGAATGGGAAGCCTTGGAGGGCATTAAACATAAGCGTATTCTCTACTGACAAAAACTGTCAGCACTTTTGGATATACTTGATTCAGTAATTTATGAAACGAGGGTGATTACTATGTTAGCAATTGATTCTATTGTTCTTTATGTAGAAGACGTCCAACTTAGCATGGCTTTTTATGAGGGTGTATTCGAGTGCCAACCAAAGCTTTTGTCACCAACTTTCGCAGTTGTAGAATTTGCTGAAAACGTGAAGGTTACTCTTAAACAAGCTGATGCTTTAACACCAAGTAGCCAAGTTCGAGGCGGCGGCACAGAGCTTTCTATCCCAGCAACAAGTCGCATCGAGCTAGACAACCTGTTCGAGAAATGGAAAAAACTGAGTGTAGTATTTGCTCAAGAACGTGAAGAATCTGTATATGGCGTTAACTTTGTTGCATTAGACCCAGATGGTCACCGCTTACGAGTATTTGCTTAACATTGCCTTTTGGTATGAGAGCTAGCATCTTTGCTAGCTCATTTATGTCCAGAATCTTCACAATTGGCAATTCGTATCTCAGAAGTGCCCCTTTATCATTTAGAGTAAAAGTTCAATCGCATTGCTCTTTCATTAGTTTGCCTTAGTAAAGGTTATGCAAAGTAACATGTGTAAATAGTGAACTCGTCGACCTCCTGTTAGAACCATTAAAGTCCGCACCGTACATGAATAGTGTTAGCTAAGTCACTCAAGTAAGCTACCCATATAGTTACCCAAACCATATCAAACAGTTAGAATATGTCTATTCAAGTAGGTAGGGTAAGGCATGTATTTAAGTAACTTAAAAGCTGAAGGTTTCCGGTGTTTTGGAAAAGAATTTAACGTCCAATTAGCAAGCGGATTAAATGTGATAGTTGGTGAAAATGGCGCAGGTAAAACGGCCATAATTAGCGCTATTAGACAGCTTTTTCACGATTCTGAATCAGGTAGATATAGCATTACTAGCGATGATTTTTTTAGCCCTTTTGTCGCTGGAGGCATAGATGCTTCATCGCTCTCTATCAGCGCTGAGTTTGATGGGCTAGACGCAGCTGACAAAGTTGCTTTTCTTCCCTGGGTGGGAGCCTCTAATACTGCGCTGTTAAACCTACAAGCTGAAAACAAGGAAGTTCGAGGGCGATTCAAAAAAGTTATTTGGGGAGGGATATCTAGAAGCTCCCAGTTTGATCCTGAGTTACTAGATCTCGTTCAGTGTATTTACCTTCCCCCATTAAGGGACGCTGAGGCAAAACTATCAAATGGACGCCAATCTAGGCTATCAAAGCTTCTAAAAGCTCTAAATCGTAAACAGTTAAAAGAGTGTAAAAGAGACACTAAACTTCATCCTCTTGAATCTAAGTTGAAAGAATTCAATGAATCATTGGCTGATGACGGAAAATTAGGGATTAAAGATGCTAGTAAGCTAATAAATGATAATTTGACCAAGGCAATTGGGCATTACTTCGGGCAAAAAACCAGTATCCAATTTGCAAAAAGTGATTTTACTAAAATTGCCGAAAGCCTGACCTTGCTCTTCTTCCCGGACTTATCTGTAAAAGATCAGGAACTGTTCCGTGAGCTTAGTCAAAATAGCTTGGGCTATAACAACTTGCTTTATATTGCGTCGATTTTGGCAGAGCTAACGCTTGATGGCGAAGATGAAGACCAACCACTTTTCAAGCTATTACTTATTGAAGAACCAGAAGCCCATCTTCATCCTCAGCTGCAAATAAGGCTGTTAAATCACTTAAGATCAGTGGCGGAGGAGAACAAAAATGTTCAAGTCATTGTAACTACACACTCTACCGTTTTAGCTTCTTCTGTAGACCTTGAGTCGATCATTCATTTGTCCAAATCACCAACCCCAGTAGCAACTCCTCTGCGTACCTGTGGACTTCCTAAAACTAGCAGTCAGTTCATAAACCGATGGTTAGACGTAACTAAATCAAACTTATTATTTGCAGGTGGCGTAATCCTTGTAGAAGGGATTGCTGAACAAATGATAATTCCAGCCTTGGCAGAAATCGTACTGAAAGAACAAGAAGAAGGTCGCCAAAACCTTGAAGACTTAGGCATCTCGGCAATTAACTTAAACGGAATCTATTTCAAGCATTTCATGCAGTTATATTGCAATATTGATAGCAAAGATGATGACGATAGGAGCTCCTGGAATAACATTCCTATAAGATGTGCCGGCATCACAGATCTAGATCCACCGAAGAGGCAAACAAGGCAGATTCCCGATCCGGAAGATACAAGCAAAATAAAAGAAATCGAAGAGGATTTCAGACCCTATGAAGGTAACACGAAAGACGGGACTAACCATGCCATCAAACTAGTTGCCTCTATCAATAAATCTACCAATGCTCGGCTATATGTTAGTAATTACAAGACCTTAGAGTATGACTTAGCTATGGAAGGAAACAATGCTGCGTTAATGTCTGAAATCATCGCTTCTCTGTGGCCTACGCCAGAAACAGGAACGAGCAAAATAATTGAACATTTTTCACAGCTAGCCTCGATAGACTGGACAAAAAAATCTCCAGAAGATGTCGCTGTAATGGCTCACAACATTCTAAAAAGAATTGACGACGATAAGATTGGGAAAGGGATTTTTGCTCAAGTGCTCACCGAAAAAATCCAACGTGAGGGTCGCCCTTTTGCTGTCCCTAAATACATCAGGGATGCAATTCTGTGGGCTACATCAATTGATGTTGCAGAGGAATGCTAATGGCTGTGGAATTTACTGATGAGCAACTTGCTTATGTGCACTCAAGCATAGAAGATAACATCTTTTTGGAAGCGTGTCCCGGAAGCGGAAAAACTGAAGTAGTTGCTGCAAAGGTTGCTAAGGAAATCGATGCTTGGGAGAAGCATCCAGGTGGGCTTGCTGCACTTTCGTTTGCAAACAGCGCTACCGACGAGTTAGCGAGAAGAGTCTCAAAGTATCTACCCAAAGGTCAGAGCAAATTCCCTCACTTTTTAGGTACATTTGATAGTTTTATATACAAGAATATCGTTTCTCCACTATCTACAGAACTGACAGGCTATACTGGAGAAAGGCACGATGCATCAATTCGCATTATTGAGCCAAGTGCGTATTTAGGATATCGAACTGAAACTGATATTTCAGAACGAGGGGGAATAAGTGCCCACCATTACTCCTTTGACCCGATAAAGAAGAAATTTATTTTTGCAACTGCTGACCAAAAGTTAGATAAAGCCCTTAATTCAATTGCCTTAGAAGACGCCCAAATACAAGATCTGATCACTACCAAGAGAAAAATGCTCAGAGGCGGGTTTGCTACCTATCAAGATATTGAATATTTAACCTATAAAGCACTGAAGAAAAAAGAGTTTAACAACTATTTTTCTTTGCTTGCGGTACGCTATCCACTAATTATTGTTGATGAGTGCCAAGATCTATCAGAATTACAACTAACAATTGTAAAGCTACTTGCCCGTAATGGAACAAGTCTCCACTTTGTTGGAGATCTTCATCAAGCAATTTATGGCTTCCGTAAAGTTGAGCCAGAAAAAGTAAAACAGTTTACACAAGATAATAATTTCACTTGCTTGTATCTAACGAGAAATTTTAGAAGTTGCCAAAACATCGTCAACCTTTGTGCAACATTAACTGGTCGTGACAATATAGTTGGAAACATGACTTGGCTTGAACCAAGGTGCTTAGTGCTTCAGTATGACAAGTGCCCTACAGAACTCATAAGTTCTTTCGAGGAAAAATGTGATGGGTTCGAAAACAACGTCGTTGTGTCAAGAGGCCACTCCATACTGAATAAATTCCAGACTTCTATTGCCAAGCCAAACAACATTCAGAGGCTAGCTCTCGCTGTTAAGCTATATGACCCCGATAATATGGAAGCTCTCAATCAGTCTTTACAGCACTTCTCAGAGTTTCTTCGCTATCACTTAAAGGAAAGCTATAAGCCAAACAGTTTAAATTGCCCTCAATCTATTACCTCTAACCTTACATGGCGCAAGTTTTTATATGGGGCTTTAAATTATTTGATTAGTAACTCTTTACAGAATGTTGATATTGAGTGGTCAAGCTGGGCAAAAAAAGCAAAGGTATTAATCCGAGCTCTCCCACAGCAGAGCTTTTGTTCTGAAGCTATTGCAAGCACACTAGCTCCGTTGGAAGACGTTAACTTAATTTCCCCGCCAGGATCTGCCAAACTTGAAGTTGCGCTGTCATTGACTGTTACTAACAAGCCATCTTTGCAGTTTACAAAAGGAACGATTCATGGTGCGAAAGGCGAAACCCACTCGGCCACTATAGTTATATCATCTGCTCGCTCTGGAGGTGATTCTCATTGGAAAGATTGGCTCAAAGACCCTGATAGCGAGGCTGCTAGGTTTGCTTATGTTGCATCATCAAGGCCGAGAGAACTTCTAATTTGGGCAGTGAAAACGCTGAAACCAGCAGAAAGGCAGCAACTAGAGTCGGTTGGATTTACTATTGTGTAGTGGATAGGGAAATTTAGTCACCACATGTAGGCAGGTCGCAATACTAGAATTAATCCGAAAAGTCAGAATGATCTTTGGGTCATAACTCAGAAATGTCCAGCAACGAGCTAGCTCATGTGATGGCTAGTTTGTGTTAAAACTTTATTGTTCTCTGACATTCGTACTGTTATTTGTTCTCTAGGGAACAAATAACTGGAACAAGAGTAACTCAAATCGCCTCACCTCAAACAAACGTGCAAGAGAACACTTTATTACAACTGAAGATCAAAAAAGTTGATGCTAAAGCCATGCTTACTGATGAAGGCATTGTCGTATTGAAAGGTTCTCAAGCACTAACAACCGCACAGCCTAGCTTGTCTAAAGGCTATACAAAGTTGCGTAGTAACCTCGAAGAAATAGGCATGGTAACACCATCTGGAGAGACTCTTCGGGTAAAACGTTGAAAGAGATTGAAGCTGAATCAGTTTAAGTGAATGCAGCGATGACTCGCTGTTTAAATTGGCCTAACCTCAACTCATCCAAGGCTAAAGTAAGTCCTACGTTATTTGAGTTAATAACATCTGAAGCTTCTCCCCAATTAAGTAGGCTTGGTTGAGGTCGATCAGATTGAATGCTTTCCGATACGGTACTCGGTGGCAGGTGCTTTTCATCAATAGCGCTCGGCACATTATTCTCTTGTTTAATGTACAAGCAGCTATCAGGAATATCCTGCTCAATTCTTTCAGCAAACCCAATCAAACTTTCTTCAGCGAAGGTATACAACCATGCTTCTTGGTTGGGTGAATCATTAACTCTCAATATCCTTCCAAGGACTTGCCTAAAGTAAAGTTCCGTTTTGACCGAACTCATATGGCAGCAAACCTGCAACCGAGGGATATCCGTGCCTTCACTTATCATTCCAACACTGACTATCCACTGAACATTCGAGTGACGAAAAGACTCAATTTCATTTAACGGATTATCATGATGATAAGTCACGATGCATGCTGATTGATGAAAGTGCTCAATCAGTCGTTTTTGAATATGTTTCGCGTGCTTTATAGAAGCAGCGACAACTAAACCACCTGCATTTGGGGACTCTTGTCTTATTTGGGCTAGCTTTTGGCAACCACTATTCAATATGTAGTTCATAGCATCTTCATTGTGAATGACACTGTGATAAGAGACATCAGATTGTTTAAGGCAGTCCAGAATGGAGAAAAAGTGCTGATTACCACTGCCTTTCTGGATACTCAAATGCTCATTGTCTATCAGGGTAATTTTAGGTTGGCGGCATACCTTATCAACAACTGCCTGTTGCAAGCCATATTGATAATCACAAATGAGCATACCATCAGGGTCGGAATACTCGGCCATAACTATCGGTAACCGATCAGAGCGCCAAGGAGTACCCGACAGCGCTAATGTGTAACGGGCAAAACCTTGGATCTTACTGACAATTTCTAACCCCCATGAGTTTGACCGCCCCTCATCATCAAACGAGCAATGGTGGATCTCATCAAATACGACTAGTACCCGATATTTACTGACGGTGTTCCAGAAGTTTTCATCTAAAAAACGGATGGATTGATAGGTATAAGACCCACCTAAAGAGCCCAAGCCTCCATTAAAGGAACATTCCAGTTTCCATGAAAAGGTCTTTTTCATCCCTTCAGCGACCGAAAGTGATGGTGAGAAACAGAGAACTAAGTCAATCATACCTTCTTGAAAAAGACGCTTAGCAACCTCTGCTGCCATAACGGTTTTACCAGCACCAGGAGTGGCTTGACAGAAAAAATGTGGGCGTCGATTTGATGAAAACTTATTGATAGCCAGCTCTACGCACTCAGCTTGCCATGTTCTTAACATTGGGAAGCCTTGCTTTGGGCTACTTGCATCCAGTTGGTTAGTGCATTGATTTTGCCCAATAGCTTAGCTGATCGCTCTCTCGCTGCATTGAATAACGGTTCCATATCATGCTTGTTGTTTGGAAAACGCGTTAACAAAGATTGGTATTCCTCAATCTCGCCCAGAGTAATCGCTAACTCACCTTCATGTTGTTTTTTCTCTTGTTCTAGTGCATTTAGAGAGAACTCCGGAGTTTGAACAGTTATTGAATCAACTTTAGCTTTCTTATTTCTAGCTGCTCGAGGCTCAATTGTAAGCGCTTTAAATTCATTAGTTTGATAGTAACGCTTGCCTCTGCGAGTCCCAATGACAGAAAGCCAGCCTTTCTCCTCAAGTGATAGAAGTTGCTTATAAACATACTTTCGAGCTTCGTCACTGCTCGTAAAGGTTGAAGTACTATTTAACAAAGCATCCCTAGCTTCTATAACAGAGAAATCATCCATCCCTTTTTCGATCAATAGGTTAAACATATCAGGGTTAATTCTGGTTACTTTCTTCATGTGACTCTTGCATGCAATAAAAACTTAGGATTGCTAAGTATACAAAAATCAGTAAAACTTAGACAATCTAAGTTATCTAAAGGTTGAAAAGAAATGTGTAAGTGCAGAAAGACAACCCAATCCCAGCGAGGCTCAAAGCTGCGCGTAAAAAAGCCAAGATCACCCAAAAAGATTTAGGGGTGAAAATCGGCATGGAACCAAGTTCTGCTAGTGGGCGAATGAACCATTATGAGAAAGGTAGACACGTACCAGATATTGGTACACTAGAGCGAATGGCTGAAGAGCTAGATGTTCCACTGAACTATTTTTTCTGTAGGAACGAATTGAGTGCTGAACTAGCATGTGCCATTGATAAGATGAGTGATGAAGAGAAGGCGGTGTTGCTTAAGAGTCTAAAGAGTGAGAGCTAATACTTAAGCTTTAAGTCCATTTTTGCTCAGTAACATACTCAATGGAATTGCATCCGTAAATCGCGGAGCAAGTATCTTATCTTCTACGGCAATGGCATTCAGGTTGTAAGACGATCCAGAGTCAATTTGATGAAGACGAAGCTCCTCGATAGAGCAATTAAAAGGGTTGTCCAAGTAGGGAAACTTAAATGAAAAGGTACGTGACAATATCGCTTTATCTATCGTATCAACGTTCTCACTGAAACTCATAAGTAGTGCGTCTTTAAAGAAGTGCTTTAACGCTCGGCACTCCCCTCTACACATAATAAACAAAGGATATAACACTTCATTTTTTGTAAGCACCGGCGGTTCATCAAAGCCCATTCTCGCACTCAAACCAGCAACAAATTTAGCAAAGTGCTTTTTTTGCTCCAAGTCAAAACTATAAGATACCGTTCCACTCGAATGGCTGTTAGCTTTCAACAGCTTGAAATAGTTAATCTTTCGTCTCCAACTTAATCGTGAGTTCCATTGTGGCTCTGTCGCTATTACATCAGCATATGGCATACCAACCAGCACAAACGAGACTTTTGCTTCTTCACTTATATATTTGAACGTATTAGCAATAGCTTGCCTTTCTTCTGCTGTAGAAAATTCCACAAGCTCTTGAATTTCATTGACGATAATCAGCTCAACAGATTTACGTTTAAGTTGCGTTACGACTGCCTCACCAAGAGCAATTTCATTACGTCGTCGGGTACCTCTTCCACCTGACTTTCCATCTAAATCGACTAAAAACTGCGTAAGCGTGTTCTGTTCATTTATGCGGCTTGGCACTCTGGTGCTAAGAACAGGTTGTTTACTCCAAGTTGAACTAGGCGGGAAGCGTGATAGATAGTTGTTAATCAAAGCCGTCTTTCCACTTCCGGCCTCACCAGTTAACAAGAAAGACTCCGGTTCACCGCCAAGGGAATAATTAAAACGAAGTTGATCGAAAATAGAGTAGATTTCAGTTATTGCAGGGTATTCGATAAAACAGGTTTCAAAAGATCTTAGCTGCTCAAACTGACTAGATGTTAAGTTCAAATTAATACCCCTCAATATCTTCAAAATCATCATCAGCTACTTGTTCTGAAACATCGAATACGACCGCAGCTTCTTTTTTGGCCAGATCCGTACTGATTGAGCTTGGTCCTTCAGAACCTACATCATTAAACTTTGCTAACTTCGAAGTATTGCCCGTTTTAGGCAAGCTAGCCTTATTGCTTTTTGCACCGCGGAATCTATCGGTTTCTTCCTGAATACGTTTCTTCATATACAGAAATGTATCTGCAAGCGCCTCATCATCAGCAAGCTGCTTAGTGTTAAGCCTGCGTACTTTTTGTATGCGCTCATGCTCAAAAAGTGATAGACCATTTGTATATCCGCTGTTGTCTACCGCTGGAACTTTTATGTACCTCTTTTCCGATTCTAGATAAACATGGATGTAGCTGATATCAGAAGGGTCTGTTTTGGTCTTAACATACAGCTTTTTGCCATTGTTGGACGTCCAATATTTACGGTATTCAATAAGTTCTGAGGACTGATAGCGGAGGTTATGAAGCCTGATCCCTGACACTCCAATGGTTCTGGGTCTAAGCAAACCAAGCTCAACTCTCAACTGCTCCTTCTCAGCACCACTGTAGTAAGAGGGAGTCCATTCTGATTGTTTCCATTTGTGGTATGGAATTTCACGTTCTCTTGAATCAGGTGCCATATGGTAATAGTCGACAATCCATTTATGAAGTAACTCAAGAAACACGGAAACTCTAACCACCGCATCCTTCTTTGGGTTGTAATCTTGTAGCTCAGTAGGATTGGTGAACGTTTTTCCAGGCAGTGCGTTCACTAATCCTTTGTTCATCTGATCAAACAGCTTTTCGATCCCTGACTTTCGCCAAGGTTTAGCGGCTTGGCTGTATTGGATATCAGACACTAGAGGCCGTAACGAATCTTCTAAGCTTTGGCTCCAAAACTCAGCACCATTGTCGACAACTAAACAGTCAATCTTACCGTGGCAAGGCCATTCATTATCAATAGATGGATATCTTTGCTTTACCCAACTCTTATCTAGCAGCGAGTTCAATAACGCCTTCCTGACAGAATCAAAACTAGGCTCTCTAAAGTTGATACTGCACCCAACGATACATTTACTGAAACGATCATAAAGCATCGTCAGGTAGGGGCGCCCCAAAGGAATATCCAACTCATCATCAATCAAAATCACTGGTACTGGGGTATGGTCAATTTCGACATATTCCATTGGTTTGGTCGCAGCTACTTGCTGACCAACCGAACGAAATTCTCGGTCTGCGTATCGTTTGCCAAACCTTGCGATCGCGACCTCATATGGGGGTAAGCCGTGTATTCGATTGTAAAAAGAACGCTCTGAAATTGGTTTAATTTTCCCCTCGACAATCCCACGATTTATTTGAATCACTCGACTCTTATAGTATCGGTATGCTTCTGCAACGCTAAGTCGCTCACGTGTCAGGTATACGTTCTGAATTGCCTCGTCAATCAAGGATTGCGAATCCATTTCTTTTTGGCGATTGCCCTTAAACGTATGCTTCGGAATAAGTGCACATGGGTCTTTACCCGCTTCAAAGTAAGATTTTTTCCAAGTTGCTAAAGTTCGCCAACTCGGGGGAATGAGTTGTAATTCCGATTCCACAAGAGTTAAGAGGGGATTCAAGTTTTTTTCGGTCCATCCGCCCTTTAAACGCTTCTCTACGAACGCGATGATTTTGATACGACGGATAACTTCTTGCTGTACCTTCGGTGATTGAGAATCAATAGTTGAAGAGATTTCAATAGGTTCTTGAATTAGCTCTATTGGAAGCGGCTGAGACTCTCCCTCTGAAGCTTCAAACTCATCAAAGAACCCAAATATGTTATTAGAGTCCGATGACATAGTTAACACCAAACGTAAGTTTCGAGGCCAAAGCCAATATTATTGAGGTCTGTTTTAACTTGCCCTGAAGAGATCCAAGGTAGAGTAGAGATAAGTGTGTCCTGTTCCGATAAACCGAAATACAAAGACACTTCTTGTAACTTCACCATTTGTTTACGTTGGATAAACGCCAACACTAACTTTTGAAACTCAGTCACGGTTCGCAATCCGGAGTAACGGTGTAGTAGCTTAAAGTTATCTAAAGTTGGTCCCATTCTAATTTGCTTCTCAGTAACTAAAACTAAGCGTCTGTTAAAGTCATTCAATGCAACTCTTTGTTTCTCTTTGAATCGGTCCCTGAAGTCAGGTTTGAGAATCTGGCTAGAGTGTTTTACTTCGAAGAAAGTTGAATGGTCATCGTGATCTGTCGCCAAAAAGTCGGGGGTATATCGACACTTTCGATTATTGAATTGATAGTGGAAACCAAAAGGTTGGGAGGTGAAGCTTTTGATGTCTACGTTGTATTCAAGGTGAAAACAGAAATCAAATTCTAAAATGGACAGAGTGCGAACAACTGCATCATTCTTCAAGCTCATGAACTTACAGATGTTGTGTACGTGAGATGATTTCTTGGTTTGGTCGAACATAGCAAAATCACTTTTGTTGTAAAGCTACAACAAAAAAATAGACTATGAAGACTTATGGTGCAAATATGAAGAAAGCCTGCAATTTATGCGAACATATATTGCAGGCTTCATAAAGGGTGGGACCCCAGCCACATCCCGGCACACAAGTCACACGCTGCGGCTGCTTCCTTCCGGACCTGACCGAGTTCACGAGCTATTGTTGCGAGAGGACCAGAGCCCCATAATTCTTGTTTTGAGAGCTTGTCTCAAATGATGTGAGGATTATTCAGCATCGCCTCTCGGATTGCAAGGGCTAAAGCGACGAATTTGTCCTTTTCACTTCCGTTTGGACAAAAGTCGGTCAATTCAGTCTATTAAAGCTAAACCATACAAGGGTTTGCTTCATTACAATTCCGGGAAGCTTGTTTGCTCGAGTACATATCTTCATCTGCTAAATGCAGCGCTTGCTCAAGACTAACGCTTCGTTCTCGCTTGGCGGAAACACCCACAGAAATGGTTACCACATTCAAACCATCAGATTGTTCGTCTTTGACATCCAGTGAACTCAGCTCTTCAACCGCTCGACTTAACTGAACCTCAGTAGGATAACCAAGCAAAATAAACTCATCACCACCAATACGATAACTTCTACCCGCCCACACACGATGTATTTTGAGCGACAGCAATTGCAACACTTTATCCCCTGCTCGATGTCCAAACGTATCGTTGATTTGCTTGAAGTGGTTAATATCGAGATACAAGACCGCAAGATCCTTTGGTACACCCTGTCGGTACTTAAGTTGTAACGAGCGTCGATTTCTCAATCCAGTCAAGTTGTCAGTGTTTGATTGACGATATAGGTACAAGCTGACACCAACCGCAAACACCAGCACAAAAACAAACACAGCTTGAGTCTGCGTCGCCAAACGAACTTCATATTCTAAGGCGGTTCGCCAATCTGGTCTTAAGTCATACTGAGCAACAATTTTCTCCAAATCTAGCATGGAGATTGCTCGACTAAAGTATGGGGCGAGAATTTCACCACGCTGATTGGTTGTTAACCCTATCGACAATTCCGATTCGTAAAACTCACCAATCGCATCGTCTTGTTCAATTGGAATTAACTCACTCAAACGTAAGAAATGATTCAGCATAGCGGTGTCCATCGCAATGTAATCAATCTCTCTGGCTAACAAGGCATCTAATGTTGCTTGCTGAGAATCAAATCGCTTGAGTTCTTTTAATGGCAGCATTTGGGTAAGCATTTGATCAAAAAAGTCATCTTTTACCACACCAATACGTTCAGAAATAAGCTGAGACACATGGGAATATACGTTGGGCTTGTAGCCCAAGCGTTTCACCATAACCGACGTTGGTTGGTAATGAGGCTGAGGGAAGTAACTGAAAGCACGTCGTT
Organism: Vibrio sp. MM46; assembly: GCF_027587135.1. Taxonomy (NCBI): domain Bacteria; kingdom Pseudomonadati; phylum Pseudomonadota; class Gammaproteobacteria; order Vibrionales; family Vibrionaceae; genus Vibrio; species Vibrio sp. MM46. The sequence goes on along the minus strand of NZ_JAPPTO010000008.1, from coordinate 214,210 downwards.
CTCGACTGATGGTCAGTGGCGCTAATAAATCGAATTCACCTTGGATAAATTGGGCGTACATGGACTCCCAACTTTCATCAGGCTTGCTGATAACCACACAATTCAAAGCCAAAATTTTACAGCTTTTCATTACGACGTCTGCTGTCATCCCTTCGACAGAGCCGTCCTCTTTATAAACCACGTAAGGGAAGATGGATTCAAACTTGATAGTAAGAGGCTGCTCTAAATCGATTGGCAGTCGTTTAATAGATTCACGCAATGCTGTCTGTCGAAGTTCAAACTGATATAGCGCAACTTGTTCGCGTAAATGCTTTTGTACCGATTCATCGTGAATAAAATTGGCAAACGTCGACAACTCATCAAGATGTGATCCTTTCTGGCTAACAATAGAAACAGGCTTGATGGAGATTTGGTCATTAAGAAGTTTGGCATCAAAGCCTTCTAGCAACATAGGTTTGAGTTGATTGATAGCATCTACTACCCCATCAACTTGACCAGAACGCAGCAGTGCCACCGCTTCTTCATGCCCTTGATAAGGAACTTGAAGCAACTCAGGGTAGTTTTGTTGAATAAGCTCTGCATAGATGGTGTCTTTTGGTACCCCAACAACACTCGCTTCACCTAAGGTCGCGTCATTCAAACCATACAGATAAGTATATTCAATGTTAGTTGGACGTGAATAACTGAACTTCAGTGCACGTTCTGAGGTGTAGGTGATATTCGCAGCAAAGTCGCTCTCACCGTTCGCAACAGAATCCAAAATAGCGTCGAAACTCGAGTAATTCACGTACTGGATCGAAACACCAAAATGTTCTGCTACTGCGTCAAATAACACGCGAGTAACGACATCATCCGCCTCTGTCGCTACCTTATAATTAGGGGCTTGTTCCGGTTCTGCTTTGAGGCTCAAACTCAATAGAAAGCAAGCAAAAACCAACAGCCTTTGAACTACTTTAACCATGACAAACGTTTCTAAAAGGACCCTTCATACATATTGAAGGTAGGATTGAATTTTTATTATTAAATGCACAATAAATATGAAAGGCCGAACATATAACATTCGGCCTATTATTTCATAAACAAATCAAGAGTCTGCCGCACGGGTCACTATTTACCCAGAGCGACTACAACTATTTCATAACTCTGCCTGCTCATCGCTACTACGTAAGATGTAGTCCGTCATCCAAGCCGTTCCGAGCAAACAAATCCAAACAACAAAGACAGGGTTTGGTACTTCAATGTTTGGGCTAACGACTAATGCAGCGAACCCTACGGTCGGCAAAGTCCAGCAGAGCAACTTACCCCAACGCATCGAATTTCGAATCTTAGTTAACGCCTCCATAGAAGCCAGAATTCCCGTAATACTTAGTGCGACAAGCACAGCATAAGGCAAATCAGCTAACCACAGTGGCAGCAACAACAGCAATGACCACCAACTGTGTTTTTCTGAAGGTTTCCAATGATTTGCTGCCCACCACATGACTATCACTGATAAGGTTTGTACCACTGTCAACCACGCAGAGCCATCAAGCTTCCCGGCTTGTTGTGTCACCATAATGCCTACTTGTAAGGTCAATACAATCAGACCCGCGGTAAGCAATACGCCTAGTGAACTACGACGTGAGAACACGACCATTAATAGTGGGAATAGGATCAAAACGCCCACTGACAATGCAATCGGCTGCATCGACAGAGTGACACCATAAACGGTCATGGCACCGAGCAGAATCAAACCGGCAATTCCTCCTTGTGGCAATATCCACAGTGCGGGAATCATTAAGGCGAGAACGGGGATCTCTCCTTCGCTCAAACTGATGGCACGAGCACACACCACGGCAAGAAGAGTCGTAATAAGAAATTGAAGTGTCGAAAAAATCATAGCGCCTCCTGGCTTCCCCAACCAACTTGGTAACTCAACGGCATGTCAAACTGGGCATTAAAAGTCGTTGAGCGGGTCTATATGTAAACTAAGCATAAGCTTGTTTTTGTATTTCCAACTTACTCTGAGAGATCACTTGCAGCTCACAAAAGAAACAATAAAAGGCGGTGAAGAGAGATGAGCGACAAATGATGTTAAGGAGCAAGAACTGATAGCGAAGTACAAGTCTTGTGTATTACCATTCCTTGGTAAACAACAATGGACACTTTCAGTATGGACCAATTTTTAATGCAAATCTTTGCTGTAATTCACCAAATTCCCACCGGACGTGTTTCTACTTATGGTGAAATTGCCAAAATGGCTGGCTATCCGGGCTACGCAAGGCATGTTGGTAAAGCGTTAGGTAATCTACCCGAAGGCAGTAAACTGCCATGGTTTCGTGTCATAAATAGTCAGGGGAAGATTTCGTTGAAAGGTCGCGATCTGGAAAGACAAAAGCAAAAGCTTGAAGCTGAGGGAATTGAGGTGTCTGAGATTGGAAAAGTCTCGCTCAGAAAATACAAATGGCAGCCTTAATGGCTGCCATTTTAACAATCAGTTTGGCTAACGATTAACGAGTACCAACAAGACGAATGTTTGCTTGGTGCGTTTGTTCTGCATCTGTAATGACAGGAATGCTTGTGTCATTGATAAAGCGCAATTTACCATCCACTTCGATACGAGCACGTAGGCTGTAACGGTGGTTTGGTTTGATATCGTTGCTGTTGTAGCTCAGTTCAAATGCCAAAGGTACTTGTTTACCCTCTGTCTCGAATGTTTGTTTCGCTAGTACTTTAGCTGGGGCATCCGCAAGAGAAACATCTTCTAGCGCAACCGTAACGACTGCGTGCGGAGGCAGTGCAATACGCTCACGGTAAGCCACTGTACCTGTAATTGTCTTCATAGACGCCTCAGCTGATTCCATTTCTGTTGTTTGAGAAGTTTGGCAACCCACTAGTGCAGCACCGAATAGTAAAGAAGTAACAAGTAGTAGTGTTTTTTTCATAGTTTCCTCAACGGGTGTATCAATTCGCGCTAAGTATAGAGGGAGATTATTAAACTGTCTGCTGTACGCTTATCTATTTGACAATAGTTTGACTAAGTTAGAAATTATCAAACAGTTGATTTTGTTTCATAATTGAAGCAGCAATAAAAACAAGGTGAGGAGACATCATGAGTAAACCACTAAGAGAATTGCTCAGCCTACTACAACTCGAAAAACTAGAAGAAGGCTTGTTCCGTGGTCAAAGCGAGAACCTAGGTTTACCTCAAGTTTACGGTGGCCAGGTTATTGGACAGGCATTATCTGCTGCACGTTACACTGTAGAGGACGCACGCACAGTGCACTCGTTTCACAGTTATTTCCTCTATCCTGGCGATCCAGAGAAACCAATCATCTATGACGTAGAGAACCTACGTGACGGGCGCAGCTTTAGTACTCGTCGAGTCAAAGCGATTCAAAATGGTCGTCCTATTTTCTATCTAACGGCGTCTTATCATGGCGATGCTCCTGGTTTTGATCATCAAAACACCATGCCAGATATTCCTGGACCGGAGAATTTTCCTTCGGAAACTGAGCTTGCCAGCCATATTGCAGAGTTCTTACCCGAGCGTTTACGCAAAACATTCTGTGGCGAAAAACCTATCGAGACTCGCCCAGTCAACATCGTAAACCCATTGAAACCTAAGAAAACTGAAGCGAAACAGTACCTATGGATTCGCGCCAATGGAGAAATGCCAGAGAACCAACTGATTCACCAATATCTCCTAGCTTACGCGTCGGATTGGGGCTTCCTAACAACGGCACTTCATCCACACGAAGTGTCATTGATGACTCCGAACTTCCAAGTGGCAACCATCGATCACTCTATCTGGTTCCACCGCCCGTTTAAGATGGATGAGTGGTTGCTGTATGTAATTGAAAGTCCAACCGCCAGTAACACTCGCGGTCTAGTTCGTGGGGAAATCTACAACCAACAAGGTCATCTTGTTGCAACGGCAGTTCAAGAAGGTGTGATGCGCTTTACCAAATAGCTCTTCTCACAAATTGGGACTAAAAAAGGAGTGCTTATGCACTCCTTTTTATGTCAATTAGTTTTTTTGATATTCAAAAGTTACAACAGACCACTCGTACAAGCTGTCTGGAGGACCGTACTCACCTTTATGATAAATCACACCTGGTTCCGCGTATTGCCCCCCTTTCTTAGTGGCCAGAAACTCGCGATGTCCACGTCGGTACTGAATCAATGGGCTGACTATCTCGTATTTGGTTCCTTTTTCAAGCTTGCTGTCATCAATAACCAAATAACGAGTCATACGAAAGGTTGCACCGGTTTTACAATAACCTTCCGCTGAATAGTCGATCGCTAAAAATGGGCGAGGATCATTAGGATCCAATAATGCAGCACGACAGCCATCAAAACGAGCAATATGCATCCACACAGCTCGTCGCTCCATTAGATCATCACTATCTTTAGGTTTCATCTGCAACAAGGCAACTTTACCTTCGCCATTCTCAACCAATTCAGTATCTGTAGGCTCTCGTAAGAAGCTCGCTCCCATAATACCAAATTCACTTTCTTTTAAATTAGCGAATTGTTGTGCATTCAATTCACTACCAACGACCGTTTGACCACCTGTTAAATGTGTGTACTTATCCGCTACGCCAGAAGCAGAGAGGTTGAGTACTACTGTTACCGGAGTGTCACGCATCTCTTTGTAATCGCGAGTTTCTTTCTCAGCAATATTAATTTGCACAGAGCGACTAGAATCATAGCCTTTTAAGGTGATAACACCACGTGAAGGATCTAGTGACGCTATATTTTCGCGTCTGGTGTTGTGTAGTACGTAACTGCGTTCGCCAATTGCTCGCCCAAAATCTAGCACCACTTCTTTGAAGGGTTCAAACTCTACCTCTTGGCGAAGTACAGATAAACCAGGGTGATCGGCTTTGCTTATTTCTCCCTGATAGCTGACCTTTTTAGTTAGGTAGTTACGTCCTGTTAACGTGGCTTCAACAGTGTAATCTCCAGCATGCAGTATCGTTAACTCGCCATTGTTTGAAGCCATTTTTACAGACGGATCTGATTGGTTGATCAAGCGATATTCAGCTTTGACACCATCACCGTTTAAATTAGGTTTTAACTTGTCACCAGGACCATATGTCGCTTGTGGATAGGTAATAGTCGCACGGCTCTCAATCGGTTTAACGGTAACAGCAAAGCTTGCTTGTCCAGCGGAGTATTGCTCATTGCCCACATCAGACACGACAATTCTTGTGCTGCCAGCATTCAGAATTCGCATTTCACCTGAGTTAGGGTCTAATGAAACCACATCGGTTTCTGAACCTTCAGCAAACGCATAGCTGACCTGACCAACCACTCCTGAAATTGTCGGTTTGGCTACCGATGGTTTAAGCGCGTTCCAATTAACTTCGACATCAGAGCTAATCTGGATTCGACTCGGTGCACTCAATATGGTGAAGGTTACCGTTTGCTCTGGTCCCGCGGTATAGTTCTGACTCTCTTTACGACGTAACGTTAAGGTTGTCACACCCGCTTTATACACGTGAACCAGACCATTCGCGATGGCATCAGCAACACTCGGCTGGGTATTGTCGAGAACTTCAATTCCATCGCCAGAAGCGAGCAACTCAAAATCACGTAATAACTGGAACTGATGATTTGTGCTGTATACAACCTCATAGTCTTTCACAGGCATTGCTGAGCCTTGAGCCTTGGCGACATTAAGAACGACATCAAACTGAGTCGATTGATAATACTCACCACCATCATCTTCAAAGCGTAGCGTGTAGCTGCCTGCTCTATTTACATAGATTTTACCGGCAGCAATTTGCAGCCCTTCAGGAATAGAATCAACTAAACTGAGTTTGCCTTTCTGACCAGCAAACTGCAGTGGAACTGTTAACTCATCTTGATAAGTGAGAGCAATTGCAACATCTTCCATGTCTGGGTGCGGTGCTGGAGCAATATCAACCGTGATTTGAGTTTGCGTATTAGGAAAATTACGTATTTCTCGCTCAATAATGTCGATTTTTGCTTGACCGACACCTTGTATGATCAGAGCGTCTCCATTTGGAGATACACGAACAACATCTTGCCCTTCAGCCACATCAAAATAGTAGTCGCCCTTTGCATTGCTAACGAGAGGATACAGCGATTGGTTAGCACTGTAGTTTGCAGCGATATTGATAGAGTTGAGCGGCTGACGCTTACCTTTGGCAACGTTCACCACAAAACGGGCTGTTTGTTGCTGCTGAACAAAACCTTGGCTGTATGTTGCCGTCGCCTCTATTTCGACCTGCCCTGCGTTATGAATCAACAGTAAACCGGTGTTCTTATCAAGAATTTCAACAACATCGGATTGGACGTTACTGTCAGCAAGCTTAAACGTAAGACTCTCAGTTTCGACGTCATCCAGTCGAACTGGTTCTAGTGTTAAACCGTCCCTATAAACAGGGCTTAGAGGCGCAAACTGTAATTGTTCAGCACCAACTTGGAAAACATGGACATTGGCATAAATATCGCGCGCTTGGTAATAATCATCTCCCGTATCGTGAATACGGATTCGCGCCTGACCTTGCGCTCCAATAGCATACACGCGACCATTTTGGTTTACGCGAACCAAGTGCTCATCACCATCAACCACTTCAAAGCTTATTTGGCCTCGCTGCCCACGAACAACCAATAACTCACCGTCTTTATTCAATGCGTTCAAATTGAGTTCGTTGACCACTAAATCGGGGTTAGTGCCTTTGCTCACTGTCACAGTGAACTCTGCCTCAGAAGACTCATAAATCGAGCTGTTATCCGTCGCTTTTACCTTCGCGATGCCAGGGCGCAGAATCTGCAATTGCCCAGATTCATCAATTTGGACCACATTAGAAGGTGTTGAAGAGAGAATTTGGTATGTGATCGTGCCCTGCACATTGCTCATCGTTGTATTAAGAACGTGACCAACGCCATCAAAGGCAAGCTTTGTGTCTTCTACCTTTAACTGAGCACGGCTTTGCTTGGTCGTTTGAGTTGAAGAGTTTGAATTATCGGGTTTGGAATCACCGCCCCCACCACCGCAACCTGCAATAACAGCAGCGAAAAACAAGAGAAAATAATATCTTTTCATTTTTTGTAATAATTTCTTACATCAGGAATGTGGCGCGATAATAATACGATGTTTTATTCATCACCACCCCCATTTGGGATTAATTTCATACCCATCAACCCCGAAATACATTCACAAAATCCATAAATTGCCGACAATTTTCGAAAACTTGCAAAAAGAAAAGACAAGCAAACGTTTACCTTACGTTAAGTTATTAAATTAGCGATAATAAATATTGGGTTTTCAACAGGTTAAAATATAAGCACCAAATCACACTTTGAGGTGCTAATAATTGTGAGAGGTAAAAGAAGTGAGGCCTAAAAAGGCGCTCACGGAGATGTGAAAGAGAAATTAAACGCCATAAATTGGTAGCTCAGTAGTGTACTTTATCGGTTCCATAGCAAAGGTTGATGTTACGTTGGATAAACCTTTTACACTGTTCACCAATCGTTTATAGAACTCATCAAAACACTTCATGTCTTTGACGACCACTTTCATCATATAGTCGTATTCTCCTGCCATGCGATAGAACTCCATCACTTCAGGGAAATCACTTACGGTTGTCACAAAATGGTTATACCACCCTTCTGAGTGATCACTGGTTTTGAGCTGCACAAACGCAATGAAGGATAAGTCTAACTTCTCCGCACTCAGTAGCGCGACACGCTTTTCAATATAGCCTTCATCTTCTAGCTTTTTTAAACGCTTCCAGCAAGGCGTGGTCGTCAGATTAACTCGCTCAGCTAAGTCATTTAATGACAAGGTTCCATCATTTTGGAGGAAAGAAAGCAACTGCCTATCGATTTTATCTAAGCCCATTACTATAAAAACCCTTTAATGTAGAAAATTTTTCTACTTTTGATAAATAACAGAACAATAATAGCAAAGTTTTTCTCTGCAGTTATAGGTAGATTATCCCTATAGACAAAAACAACTACCCTACAGAATTTCGAGGAGTCATGTTATGTGTACTGACCACAACTGGATCAACAATGCTGTACGCAAAATCGAAGCAGACTTTCAACGCTCAGCAGATACCCACTTATTCAAGTTAGATCTACCTTCTTTGGAAGGCATCGATATCTACTTAAAAGATGAAAGCACCCACCCGACAGGCTCACTAAAGCACCGCTTGGCACGCTCGCTGTTCCTTTACGCGATTTGTAATGGTTGGGTTGGTCCAGAAACCACGGTGATCGAAGCATCATCAGGCAGTACAGCGGTTTCTGAAGCGTACTTCGCTCGTCTTCTTGGCTTACCATTTATTGCGGTGATGCCAAAAACGACGGCACGCAAGAAAATTGAACAAATCGAATTCTACGGCGGCAAAGCGCACCTTGTTGACCGTTCAGACCAAATTTACGATGAGTCTCGTCGACTAGCGAAAGAGCTAAACGGTCACTACATGGACCAATTTACTTACGCTGAGCGCGCAACTGACTGGCGTGGTAATAACAATATTGCGAACTCTATTTTTAGCCAAATGGAGTTGGAAGATCATCCAATCCCAAGTTGGGTTGTAATGAGCCCAGGTACAGGTGGTACGTCGGCAACCATTGGTCGATTTATTCGTTACCAAAAATACGACACAAAACTGTGTGTGGTTGATCCAGATAACTCGGTATTCTATGACTACTTCCAGTCTGGCAACGCAGAGATTAAAGGCGAAAACGGCAGCAAGATTGAAGGTATCGGTCGTCCACGAGTAGAGCCTAGCTTTATCGCAGGTGTGGTAGACGAAATGCGCAAAATTCCTGATGCAGCAAGCGTAGCAACAGCACATTGGCTGTCTGGCTTAATTGGTCGTAAAGTTGGCGCGTCGACAGGCACCAACCTATATGGTGTTCTTCAGCTTGCATGTGAGATGAAACAACGGGGTGAGACTGGCTCTATCGTAACGCTTCTGTGTGACTCTGGTGAACGTTACCTAGACACTTACTACAACACGGATTGGGTAAAAGAAAACATCGGTGACATTCAATCTTACCTAGCACAGCTTGAAATTATTCAGTCAAAAGGTTGCGTTGAACCAGCATGTTGCGGTCCAATCACTGAGTAAAACTCAGACGCCAAATAAAGAAACAGCCCGCTCAATCAGCGGGCTATTTTTTTATCTGCTTAATACAGAAAAATCACTTCTTCTGGCGTGCTTCAAATGCAGCCAATTGCTCTGGCGTTGCTTTAGGTTGGTGGTTCTGTTTCCATTCATCGTAAGTCATGCCATAGACACGCTCACGAGCATCATCGATATCGATATCCGCACCTAGTTCTTCAGCTTCTGCTTTATACCATTTGCTAAAGCAATTGCGGCAGAAACCAGCAAGGATCATGAGATCAATATTTTGCACGTCTTTATTTTCATCCAAGTGAGCCAACAGGCGACGAAATGTCGCTGCATCAAGCTTGTCTTGCTCTTCTTGGGTTAGATTTTTGTACTTGAATTCAGCCACTTTACTTTCCTTTTATTTATCTCGCAGTTCATAGCATAGAAATGAGTGAGCGTGATGAGTCTAAAATTTGCGTCATTACAACAAATTTCCTTGTAAAATCACGCACTCACCCAAAAGACTGATATGATAACCGCCAGTTATCTTATTGATTAAATTAATACTAATTCTAAAAACGGTCTTTCACAAAGGTTATCGCCAAGTTATGAAAAACGCCATCCTATTATTATCTGCATTGACCATGAGTCTGCCAACTTTCGCTACTCAAGAACAAACTCACCAATCTTATTTGTACCTTGGAACTGGTAATGTGGGCTTCGACACGCCGGAGTTTGGTTCTGATCGAGACAGTGGTTGGTCAACACCTCATATTACAATTGGCTGGGGCTACAACGTAAACCAATACCTTGCGTTTGAGGGTGTGTTGCGTTATTCACAAAATGAACTTAAGAATGATTCTCTTAAGACAGATTTAGACCTTCATTACTACCAAGCAGGTATGTCAGCCGTACTAACAAGCGATAACTTGGGTGATACACCATTGTCACTATTTGGTCGCGTGACCGCATTGGGTACTCAAGCAGAAATGTACATTCCTGATGTTCAAAAAGTCACCGATGACTCTGGCGCGCTATTCAACGTTGGTGCAGGTATTCACTGGGACATGAGTAAAGATATTTGGCTTCGTGCTGAGTACATCTACAATGTGGCAGATATGGGCTTTGATAACTTTTATGACAGCTATGAAGGTGTCCAAGTAAGCTTAGGTAAACGCTTTTAATCAGATTTTCTCAAGCTTATATAACGTTCAGAATTGAAGACAAAAAAACCGAGGTCATTACCTCGGCTTTTTTGAATTTATTGCACGGAGTCACTAAGCAACTTATTGTTCAGAAAACTGACCAGCGGTGTCTTGCTTCACATGACTACTGCCTTGACCCGCATCCAATGAGGTCAAAATGTTTTCTTGGCGATCTTGAATCGCGCCTGTTAACTGCGGTAACGCAGTTGTCGCTAATAGCGCCATTGCACCAGCAACTAAAACCATCTCAACCATGTAACTGCCACGGAATTTTTTCAAGGGAACACCTCAATAGTAACGCCAGCCAAAGTATTAATCCTCAGATACATTGCCTGCCAAGACCCATCATTCGGTCAAACACGATGAGCGAGTCCTGTGCCCCTCGAAGAAGTGGCGAAATAATAACCAATAATTATCATTAGATCTATAAATAGCCAAGCGGAAAATATAAAAAAACCGAACAAAAATTGTTCGGCTTTTATATTCAACGTCTTAGCGGTAACACCTTATGGATGAGCAATACGTCCTTTTGTGTCGTGGCTTAGCGCTTTGTTCAACTCAGCCTCTACATGACCAGGTGAACGTGTCTTCGCAGAGATCAATCGGTACATCGCAGGGATAACAAACAGTGTCACTAATGTCGCAAAGCCCATACCGAAGAAGATAACCGTACCGACAGCCACACGGCTTTCATAACCCGCGCCTGTCGACATGATCAAAGGAATCGCACCGGCAAGTGTTGTGAATGCAGTCATCATGATCGGACGTAGACGACGAGCTGCCGCATCAGTAATCGCTTTTTCAAATTCAATGCCACGGTCACGTAACTGATTAGCAAACTCAACGATCAAGATACCGTTCTTAGTTACCATACCGATCAACATGATCATGCCGATCTGACTGTAGATGTTCATCCCTTGGCTCATCACTACCAAACCAAGGAAGCCACCAAAGACCCCCATCGGCACAGTGAACATTACCACTAGAGGGTTGACGAAGCTTTCGAACTGCGCCGCCAATACGAGATATGCAACTAACAATGCCAAGGCAAATACAACTGCAACACTGGCTTGGTTCTCTTTGAAGTCCTTTGACTCACCAGAATAGCTCACTGAAATATCACCCGGCAGGTTATCAATCGCTTCTTGGTCTAAGAAGTCAAGCGCCTCACCTAAAGTGTAGCCTTCTGATAAATTGGCAGTAATGGTGATGGATTTCTGTTTGTTATAGTGGGACAAACGAATCGATGCAGCCACTTCTTCTACCTTAGTCACCGTATCTAAAGTCACTAGCTCACCGCTGGTAGTGCGCAAGTAAATCTGGCTTAAGTCAGCCGCGTTATTGAAGCTATTTTCATCACCTCGAAGGTAAACATCATATTCTTCACCACGGTCAACATAAGTCGTTTCACTTTTACCACCAAGCATGATTTCCAGAGTTTCAGAAATGTCTTGAACACTCACGCCAAGTTCAGCCGCGCGGCGTTTGTCGACAGACACCAATAGCTCTGGCGTTTTCTCTGAATAATCGATTTCAGCGCCTTCCATCATTGGTGATTCTTCAGCTTTGTTCTTAAGCATTTCTGCCCAGACTAATAGCTCATCGTAGTCCGATCCGCCCAAGACAAACTGCACTGGTTCGCTCGATCCACCACGGAAACCCGGCATGAATGGGAAGACACGAACGTCAGGAATACCTGCCAGTGATTTGCGAACTTGATTCAACGCATCTTGAGCAGTGACATCACGTTCGTTCCAGTCTTCCAGAATCATGATAACGAAACCCGTTTGGTCACCCGCTTGACCACCGAATGCTGGAGTTTGGATACTGAACGATTTCAAGAATCCTTGCCCTAGTAACGGCATTAAGCGATCTTCTACAATGTCCATGTTCGCTGACATACGGTTATAGGAAGTTGCATCTGCACCACGAACAAAGGCAAAGATCACGCCTCGGTCCTCTTGCGGAGTTAACTGTGCAGGCACTTGATTCATCAAGAAGTAACTGCCACCCATACACGCGATAATAACCAAAGGTGCAGCCCAACGAACTTTCAACGCACCGCGCAGCGCTTTACGATAACCTGCTTCCAATTTCGCAAACAGCTTATCAACGGCTTGATTAAATCGGTTTGGTTTCACGTTCGCTTTTAGAATTTGACTGCCTAAAACAGGAGTAAGCGTCAAAGCAATTAAGGACGAGAAGATCACCGACATGGCCAACAAAACTGAGAATTCAGTAAACAGCAAACCGACCATGCCATCCATAAAGGAGATCGGCAGGAATACCATCACAAGAACTAACGTTGTGGCGATAACAGCAAAACCTACTTCACGCGTACCTTTGTAAGCCGCCAATAATGGTGATTCACCACGTTCAATATGGTGGAAGATGTTCTCTACTACTACGATTGCATCGTCCACAACCAGACCAATAGACAGGATCAACGCCATCAAAGTAATGAGGTTAATAGAGAAACCAAAATAGTAGGCAGCGATGAATGATGAAATCAGTGACACTGGTACCGTCACCGCAGGAATCAACGTTGCTCGTGCTTGACCGATAAAGATGTACAAAACCAGAATTACCAGACCACCCGTAATAAAGAGTGTACTGTAGACCTCATCGATCGAACGTTCGATAAAGACAGTGGCATCATAATCAATAGCTAGACGAGTCCCATCTGGCAAAAACTTCTGGATTTTATCCACTTCAGAACGCACAGCCTGCGCAACTTCTAAAGGGTTCGCATCTGATTGAGGCACCACCCCCAAACTGATGTTCACGACACCATCACTCTTAAAGGTCGAGTTTTCGTTTTCTGCACCGATGAACACATCAGCCACGTCTTTTAGGTAAATAGGCGTGTTGTCACTTGCACGTTTCACCACAAGGTATTGGAAATCTTCTGGCGTGTTGTATGTACGGGCAGTTCGCACTGACATCACTGTCGAATCGTTTCGAACTTCACCACCCGGACTTTCTAAGTTTTCACTACGAAGCGCTGCTGTAATATCAGAGGCAGTAACCGAACGTCCTGCCATCAGATCTGGTTTGAGTTTCACGTACATCACTTTGTACAAACCACCAGACAGATCGATAGAACTAACACCCGAGATCAAACTGAAACGGTCCATAAGCACACGTTCGGCATAATCCGTCAATTGTGTGCGGTCCATCTCTGATGAGCTGAGGTTAATATAGAGAGAAGCTTCACCAGAACCATTGTTTTTGTAAACAACAGGATCATCAGCTTCATCTGGCAACGAACGCTGTGCTCTAGCTACCGCATCACGAACATCACTTACGCCGGTATTAAGGTCATAACCCAATTCAAAAGTGATGGTGATACGCGACATGCTGTTGCGCGTAGTGGAGCTAATTTCATCAATTCCACTGATGCCCGAAAGTTGATCTTCCAGTACCGAAGTAATTTGGCTTTCAATGATGGTTGCAGAAGCGCCTTCATAACGAGTGCTGATCGATACAACTGGACTTTCGATATCTGGCATTTCACGCACTGCAAGTTTGGTAAACGACACAAAGCCGAATACACATAGCAGCATGCTTAATACCAGCGCCGCAACAGGGCGTTTTACGGAAACGTCAGAAAGTAACATTAATTTGCTTCCTTAGCCGCTTCGTCTTGCGCGCCCTGCTCACTGGTTGCATTCGCAGTTTTCGCTTTTCCTGGTGCGACGATTTCTTTCACTTCGACGCCATCGCGCATGTTCACAATACCTTGCACGACGATCTTGTCGCCAATCTCTACACCAGATTCAATCACCACTTCATTATCGACACGTGCTCCCAAGAACACTTCTTGACGCTTCGCTTTGTTGTCTTCATCAATAACGTACACAAAACGCTTCGTTCCGGAATATTCCAGCGCTTGAACTGGGATAATTGGTGCTTCAATCGCAGGGAATGCCAAAGACGCATTCATAAGCATGCCTGGCTTCAGATGGTTTTCTGGGTTGTCGAATTCGATACGAATACGTAAGTTCAACGTTTCTGCACTGATACGAGTATCGATGCCTGTAACTTTACCGACAAAATCAACACCGCTCCAAGCGCTGGTCGTCGCGTGAACCTCCATACCAACAGATAACATGGATAGGTAACGCTCAGGTACTTGCAGATCCAGTTCCATTACGGACAAGTCATCTAACGTCAGCAACTCAGAGCCTGCACTGACCATTTTTCCTCGACTAAAATCGATAAAACCAACCGTACCGGCAAAAGGTGCACTGATATTTAGATCCGCTAGGTTAGCTTTTGCTGCATCTAGACGCGCTTCCGCAATCTCTACGCTTGCTTTTTGCGCATCAATTTCCGTTTGAGTAATGGCATTACGTTTCACCAAACGCTGAAACTCTTTTAACTTACGCTGTTCATCTTTTAGGTAAGCTTTTGCTTCTACTAATGCTGCTTGCGCTTTGTCATCATTTAGTAGAATGAGCAGCTGATCTTGTTGAACGTTTTGATTGGCTTTTACGGGGATATCTTTTACCTTGCCAGCAACTTCAGAAGCAACAATCACTGATTGGGCAGCTTCTAGCTTACCAATCAATGATAGAGATTGGTTGATTTGATGCGTCTCTACTTGTTCAGTTACGACCGTAACCGTCGATGGACCACGTTTTGCAGCAAAAGCCGCAGGTGATGCCATTAAAATAGAAAGCGTTAGAACGGATAAAGTGGCTCTCATACTCATAATTTTGACTACTAAACAGATAAACTTATGTCATTAAACTGATTACAGTTTATCAGTTGATACGACGCCTAACGTCAAGTAGTGTAAATTCAAGTAAAAAGTCAGATTCTCTTTTGTATAAACGACATACAAAACGCTGACTTTCTACCATCTTTGCCCAAAAAGGCAGCATTCAACTTAAAAACGTAAGAAAAACGCTTTACAGCTTGAGCGAGTTTGCTATGATGCGCTCCGCACTTGAGAGATGTGTTGGGAAAACATTCTTAAGTATAAAAATACCCTGGAGGGGTTCCCGAGTGGCCAAAGGGAGCAGACTGTAAATCTGCCGGCACTGCCTTCGATGGTTCGAATCCGTCCCCCTCCACCATATTCTTTCTTATGTTTTTCCTTTGAACATGAGAACAACTTGGAAGCTAGGTTGGGAAACTAATTTTCAAGCATGCTCTTTGTAGTATGAAAACACCCTGGAGGGGTTCCCGAGTGGCCAAAGGGAGCAGACTGTAAATCTGCCGGCACTGCCTTCGATGGTTCGAATCCGTCCCCCTCCACCATATTGAAGAAGCCAGCTCATTGAGCTGGCTTTTTTCGTTCTATACCTATCAATTTTCAATGACTACCCCACTATCTGGCCAAATCTAGTCTCACTCATAGCGCGATTTTTAGTGATCTTTCGTTAAGTAGTACGACACCTAGATACTTTTAACTAGCTCTGCTTGAGAGGGAATCAAAGTGTCAGTTGGTTTATTTTAGGTCAATGGAATCAAGCCATAGATCATCTTATTAGCTCTATCTTCACCATTCCCTATGTGTGACTCATCGTTTCCCTTGTAAGGATCCTATTTGCTCGACTTTAACCACTCGAAATTATATCGATAGGTTTCGATTCTCTGATTTCCAGACATAAAAAATCCCGCTCGAAAGCGGGATTTTACTAAGACTAAATTGAACGCTGTTGGTGATTAACCTTGAATACCGACAATCAACCAAGGTGCGTTTGGTACCGTTAGGTCACGCTCTAGGTGCCAGATATCTTCGATATCTTCTTCAATGCCTTCTGCTGCATCACGGTAGCGACCACTGAACTGCAGACTAAGCTGTGCTTTACTTGCATCGTAGTCAGCGCGAACGATTTCAGCATCTACATACATCACATCGGTGTGTTGCTCGCCATCTAGCTTCGCACGTTCTGCTTTCAAATCTTCAAATAGGCTTGGTGAAACATACTCTTCAATCGTGTGAAGTTGGTTATGGTTCCATGCGCCTTGCAAGATACGGTAGTGCTCACGAGAGCCATTGATGAATGCAGCTTGGTCAAAACCCGGTGGGTAGTTATGTGGGATGTCAGTTTGAGCACCGAAACCGCCAAAACCACCAGCGTTTGTATTTGGCTGTTGCTCAAAATTCTGCATGTTTGGTTGCTCGAACTTAGAAGCATTACCGCCAAATGCTGGCTGTTGACGATGCTGATTCATACTGCCCTGTTTAGCGCCAAGCATGCCACGCATCAATTTGAAGATAACAAATGCAATCAAACCGATGATTAGGATATCCATAAATTGGATACCTTCGAATGCACCACCAAAGAATGCTGCTAACAAACCACCAGCAAGAAGACCACCAAGTAAGCCGCCCATCAAACCTTTTTTGCTTGATGATTTAGCACCTTGTTCTTTACCAATGGTGTTTGTGTTTTGTTGCTGCTGTTTAGGAGCAGGGGCTGTTTTATAACTCTTACCGAAAGACTTACCACCACCGAACTTTTTCGCTTCCGCGATAGGCGTTACAGCAACCGTAAACATCAGTAGGGCGACAATCGAAAATAAACGTTTCATCGTTATCCTTAAAATTGACGATATGTACTTAATCGCGCTGCATGATAGTGAAATGAACGAGCATCTAATATCAGTAGCACGCTAAATATGAGATGTGTCCATCATACTCCGTCGGATTCAACAATGAAACAATCCGTAATAGAAGACATGTATCAGAATATTGCCAACCCACAGGTTTCTGACTTGTTTGCGTTATTGACGGTCAATCAGTAGCTGACTATCATATTGAACGTTGTTCAATAAGTAGTTTTAAATTATGGCGCGCAGAAACGATCACACTAGAGAAGAGTTAGTCAATTTGACTCTTACCACAGTCAAAGACTTTTTAGACGAAAACTCTTACCACGACCTGAGCCTTCGCAAGATCGCTAATATGATAGGTTACGTGCCAAGTACTCTCGTTAATATCTTTGGCAACTATAACCTACTGCTTTTACATGCCGTTGCACAGACATTGGATGAGTTGCAACAAGAAGCAGTAACCGCGACCAAAAACAGTAAGGATGCTCATCAAGCACTTTTTGAACTGGCATACTGCTACCATGACTTTGCGCAAAAACACCCTTACCGCTGGCAACTGGTATTTGAGCACAACATGAATGGTGCTGAGCTTCCAGAGTGGCACGCGAAGCGCATCGATGGTATGACAGGAATGTTGGAATCCTTATTGGCACAAATCGCTCCCCATCGTACTGAATCTGAAGTATTACAAGCGAGTCGAGTATTATGGTCAGGTGTTCACGGCATTACACTTCTGAGTGTCGATGACAAATTTTTCTCAAGCGAACCTATTGATGGTAAAGAGCTTATCGATAACCTGATTTCAAACTACCTGATCAGCTGGTAATAAAGGATTGTTCATGTCATCAGACAGCCAGTCGTCTTTGCTTAGGCAGCGAAAGTTCCTCCCCTACTTTATTACCCAGTTTTTTGGTGCTTTCAACGACAACATATTTAAGAACGTACTGCTGCTGTTTGTGGCTTTTGCTGGGTCAAGCGCGTTACCAATTTCTAGCAACCTTTTCATTAACTTAGCGGCAGGCTTGTTTATTCTTCCATTCTTCTTATTCTCTGCATCAGCTGGGGTGCTCGCGGATAAGTACGAGAAGTCATGGTTTATTCGAAAGGTAAAGTTGTTCGAGATCGGCATCATGCTATTAGGCGCAATTGGTTTTATCACCGAAAGCTATGGCGTCCTGCTCTTATTGCTGTTTTTGATGGGTACCCAATCGGCGTTCTTTGGACCAGTCAAATATGCCCTACTTCCTCAACAACTTAATGAAAGAGAACTCGTCCCTGGCAACGCATTAGTCGAAGCTGGTACGTTTATCGCAATTCTGGTCGGTACTCTCGGTGCCGGTATTATTGCCTCAGCAGAGAGTGCCAAATATCTTGCTGCTTTCTGCGTTGTCATCTTTGCTGTTTTGGGCTACCTATCTAGTCGCTTTATTCCGTTTGCATCAGCCAGCGCACCGGACATTCAATTCAAATGGCAACCATATAAACAGACCAAGCACACACTCGCGATTGCTAAGTCTGATCGTATTGTCTTCCAATGCATCATGGCAATCAGCTGGTTTTGGTTCCTAGGTGCGGCTTATCTGACTCAATTTCCAAACTTCACCAAGGTGTATTTGAACGGTACCGAAAGCGCGGTTTCTTTCCTTCTAGCGCTATTCTCTGTGGGCATTGCGGTTGGCTCCATGGCGTGTAATTGGCTCTCAAATCATCGTATTGAAGTCGGCATCGTGCCGATTGGTGCTCTGGGTATCACAATCTTCGGTTTCTTGATGGCAACATCGATTCCGACCGATCTGCCTCGCTTCCATACTTTCGCTGAGTTTGTTAGCTACGATGCATTCTGGCCCTTGTTCTTCTACTTATTAATGATAGGTGTATCCGGCGGTCTCTTTATCGTCCCCCTTTATGCCTTGATGCAACACCGAGCTAAAGAAACGGAACGAGCGCAGGTCATTGCAGGCTTAAACATCTTTAACTCTCTATTCATGGTAGGCAGCGCTGTATTAGGCATTGTTTGTCTAAGCGTACTTGAAATGAGCATTCCTCAATTGTTTGCTCTTCTGGCGGTGCTTAACTTCCTCGTTGCAACGTACATTTTTTTGCAGATTCCTATCTTTGTGGTGCGCTTTGCAATGTGGGTGGTCACTCATACCATTTACCGAGTGAAGCACAAGAACTTACACCACCTACCAGAACACGGCGGGGCATTGATCGTCTGCAATCATGTCAGCTATATGGACTCACTGCTATTAAGTGCCGTTTGTCCTCGTCTCATTCGATTTGTGATGGAAGAAGACTATGCGAACCTTCCTCCTTTGCGACGATTTCTTCGCCGAGCAGGCGTGATCCCCATCTCGGCTAGCAATCGAACATCGATTCGCCGCGCATTTAATGATGTTGAGAAAGCACTGAGTGAGGGTCATATTGTGTGTATTTTCCCAGAGGGACGTTTAACGTCAGATGGTGAGATGAACGAGTTTATGCGTGGTATCGATATCATCCTTCGCCGCAGCCCTGTCCCTGTTATACCAATGGCACTGAAAGGTTTGTGGGGCAGCTATTTCAGCCGTGCAAAAGGTCGCGCATGTAAGGGGTTACCAACCCGTTTCTGGTCTAAATTAGAAATCGAAGCAGGAACACCCGTCGATCCAAAACAAGCCAGCGCGCAAGTTATGTTTGAAAAAGTAAGAGCACTTCGAGGCGACTGGCGTTAAACTCAGAGCAGCACTTTCATATTCTTGAACATGCGTTTAGTTTAACTGAACGCATGTTCAATTCATTAAGACTTTCTGACCAAAAGCGTTACTGTATACTCCACGCTTTAACTCATAACAACGAACGACACCCTTGAATACAAAGAATATCCCCTTTGGATTGGCACTGCTGTTTTGTTTAACCCCTTTCGTGTCCTCTCCTATTGCGCTTGTGGTCGGTTTTCTATTGGCGAGTTTTAGCCTAGTACCGACAGAACTTCCTATTGCCTCTTTTACCAAGAAGTTGCTTTCCTATTCAATCATTGGCTTAGGCTTCGGTATTCACTTTGAGCAGGCTCTAGCAGTCACTTCTGACGGCATTGGTCTTATCATCGCCACCATTCTTGGTACGCTTGTGATCGGTATGACGATCGCGAAGATGATTAAGTTAGAACGAACGACCGCTTACTTAATCGCTTCTGGCACTGCAATTTGCGGTGGCAGTGCAATTGCCGCTGTCGCTCCAGCGATTAAAGCGAAGGATGAACAAATCGGTCTTGCACTTGCAACGGTTTTCGTTCTGAACTCATTAGCGCTATTTATCTTCCCAGTGATTGGTCACGCAATAGGCTTGGATCAGCATACGTTCGGAACATGGGCGGCGATTGCGATTCACGACACCTCTTCAGTTGTGGGTGCCGCGTCTGCTTACGGCGAAGAAGCACTTACGACAGCAACAACATTGAAACTCGCCCGAGCATTGTGGATTATCCCTGTCGCACTGATCAGTGCTGTGATCTTTTCTCGAGGTAATGGAGAGGAAGGCAAAAGTAAGTTAGTGATTCCTTACTTCATTTTCTGGTACTGTGCTGCAATTGCATTCAGCGATTTTTTCCCACAATTTGAAGTGGTATATCAAGGCATCTTTGCCATTGCTAAGCAGGCTCTTGTGGTTTGTTTGTTCTTGATTGGTTGCAGTATTTCAGTCTCAAAACTCAAATCAGCAGGCGCAAAGCCATTACTGTTTGGCGTCACATTGTGGGTACTGATTTCTACTACGTCTCTAGGCTGGTTACTTCTCAGCTAAACCTTGTTCGATTTTCTGAGGCTGGGTTAGCTCGACTTTTCGCGTGCTTTGACTTTTGTGTACCAACACTAAAGCTATCGCAACCAGAAAGGCTGTTAACTCAGCCAATGAACGCATTAACCCCTCACTGCTGACAGCTACACCGATTTGCAATAATACCGCCGCTGCTAACGCTAATTTGATCATCCTGAACCTTATGCCTTATTCCTTTATCTTTGAGCATGATTATGATTCAGAGTTATAAGGATACGAAATTACCTTTTCGACTAATTCATTGCGAAATCAACTATACCCAAGTGACTTCAAGGTGCTGGATTCAGAGCTCTGTCACTGATTCAAGTTCAAGGAAAACAACGAAGCGTAATAGCAAGCTCTTTCCAAGTTGTTTGACGATGAAATTGTTTCAGTGACACGCTCCCAAAGGGCGAGTTGCCTTGGTTCGTATGCTCCGTTAACAACTTTTGATTTAGAACCACTAGATCTTCAAATTGTTGCCTCGCCTTCAAACCAAGTCATTCTCGCTGAACCAAGCATTTTGAGGTTACTTGGGTATATGACTTTCTATCCATGAAATAAAGGTTTTCACTTTAGGTCGATGTTCATAGCCAGATGGACAAATTAAATCGTACCCCAAGTTCGTATCCATTGTCGGATAAGGGCTAACCAATTCTCCTTTATCCAGTAGATCTTTGACGAATCGATACCGCCCCATCGCCACACCAACACTATTTCTCGCCGCGAGCACCGCCATATCTCGATGGCTAACACAATAAAAATGCTCAAAGATATCAACATCAAGTCCCACATGGGCAATCCATCGTTGCCATACATCCGAACCCAATGCATGGATAAAGTTGATACGATGAAGTGATGCCATCCCATCCTCTAAAATATTCTGTTCTTTCATGTACTCAGGTGTACAGACCGGGATGTACTTTTCACCAAACAGTCTTTGGCGATACACATCAACCAAATGCTCCGTATCATAAAAAATCGCAGCATCAATGTGATTAGTCACTAAATCTAATTGGTTTTCCTGTGCAAACAGGTTGAGGTTAAATCCCGGATAAAGACGTTTAAAATCCGCAATACGTGGCATCAACCATCCATTTAAGAATCCCGGAGATGCAGCGATATTCAGTTCACCAACTAAATCCGTTGATTTTATTTCTTCAATTTCATTAAAGATGGTGCTCAGTGACGATGATAATGTCTTTTGGAATCGGTACCCTTCTGCGGTCAAATCTAACTTCCGCGTACCTCGCACAAACAGAGAAAAACCAAGCTCCTGCTCTAGCACTTTGATGCGATGACTCACAGCGCCTTGAGTGAGGTGCAACTCTTTCGCTGCCTGCGTAAAGCTGAGGTGCTTCGCTGCGATACTGAAGGTATGAAGGTTTCTAAGCAGTAACTGTTGGTTAGCCATAACGCACCATGCATTAAAAATATTAATTCATGATAGTAGTGATTTCGTTTGTTTGCGTCGATAATTAAGTTTCAAATAGTCTCTAGAAACTAAATAAAAACGCCACTTTCAAACATAGATCATGTTTTAGGTGGCATTAAAATTATAGGGGCAAATATGAATATACTCGGCTATATGCAAAAAGTCGGTAAGGCATTAATGGTACCCGTGGCGACCCTACCTGCTGCGGCAATATTAATGGGGATTGGCTACTGGATTGATCCGGTCGGTTGGGGCTCTGAAAGTGTTTTAGCGGCATTCCTAATTAAATCCGGTGGAGCCATCATTGATAACATGGCGGTACTGTTCGCCGTTGGTGTCGCTTTCGGATTAAGTAAGGATAAGAATGGCTCTGCCGCTTTATCTGGTTTTATCTGTTTTATGGTGCTAACCACATTACTAGCACCGGGTGCCGTTACTCAATTGATGGATATTAGTGCTGACGAAGTGCCTGATGCGTTCAACAAAATCAACAACCAGTTTATCGGTATTCTAGTTGGCGTGATCTCAGCAGAAATCTATAACCGTTACTCTGGTGTTGAGCTACCAAAGGCGTTGGCATTCTTCAGTGGCAAGCGTCTGGTTCCAATCTTAACCTCTATCGCTGGCATGGCTTTGGCTTTTGTCCTGCTTTACGTATGGCCTGTGATTTACGATGCATTAATTATTTTCGGGACTAAGCTCGAATCCATGGGGGCGTTAGGCGCAGGTCTCTTTGGCTTCTTTAACCGTTTGATGCTGACAATCGGCATGCACCACGCGCTCTACCCAGTCTTCTGGTTTGATGTGGTTGGCATCAACGACATTCCAAACTTCTTAGGCGGCGCACAGTCTATTGCCAATGGTACGGCTGTGATCGGCAAAACTGGTATGTACCAAGCTGGCTTCTTCCCAATTATGATGTTTGGTCTACCAGGTGCCGCTCTTGCGATTTATCACTGCGCTGATAAGCAAAACAAAACCAAAGTGTTTTCTATCATGCTGGCTGCTGCGATGGCGTCTTTCTTCACTGGTATCACAGAACCTCTAGAGTTCAGCTTCATGTTCTTAGCGCCAGTGTTGTACCTGATTCACGCAGTATTAACGGGGATCTCAATGTACATTGCGGCAAGCATGCAATGGATGGCAGGTTTTGGCTTCTCTGCAGGCTTCGTTGACTTCGTACTATCAAGCCAAAACCCGCTGGCGACCAAATGGTACATGCTGATCCCACAAGGTTTAGTTTTCTTCGCGATTTACTACAGCGTATTCCGCTTTGCGATTATTAAGTTCAACTTACGTACACCCGGTCGCGGCGAGGATATGGAAAAAGAAGTCACTGAGAACATAGGTGAATTGGCGAAAGACTACATCGCAGCGATCGGTGGTGCAGATAACATTCTCGAGGTGGACAACTGTATTACTCGCCTTCGCTTGACCGTAAAAGACTCTTCTCTAGCCGATGAAGCTAAGCTAAAACAACTAGGTGCTGCTGGCGTAGTTATGATTGGTAAAGGCGGCTTACAAGTGATTATCGGATTGGGCAAAGTAGATAAAGTGGCTGAGCAGATGAAAGTCGCGCTCGCTAACTAAAGAATTGTGGTGACTCACCATCACCACATCCCCCTGAAGTGCAATAACGCTTAGTCACCGTTTTGCACTTCATTTTTTAACCAGTCTTTCACTGCTTTGCGCGACATTTTAATACCACCACCCAACAGAGTTTGAGGCATTGCGTAATACGCTACTGGCCATTTGAATTTCTCTAGCTTAGTTTTTAGGTATTGCTCGTACTGTACTTTGCTCAATAACGATTCAGTTTGAATCACAGCCACTGGTCGGTGTCCAAATTCCGCATCTTCTACTGGCACAACAATGCTTTGCGAAATACCCTCGATTTGGTTCAGTACTGCTTCAATTTCTTCGCAGTGAACATTCTCACCGCCAGAGATGAATTGGTTGTCTGCTCGTCCAATGATCTTAAGTTCATCGCCTTGCCACTCACCTAAGTCTTTACTGTCGAACCAACCATCATCATTAAGCAGAGAAGTAATACTTCCTTGATTGAAGTAGCCAGTTGCGAGAGTGAGCCCGCCAATATAAATGCGTTGCTCCTCCAGCTTAATATCTCGATTTTGCAATAGGTGACCTGCATTGCTGATGCTGTCAATTTGCTTTGCTGTCACCGTTGAAGCGGCTTCCGTCATGCCGTAGCCTAGCCAAGTCTCAATGCCTTGTTGTGTCGCTCGTAGTGCGAGCTCATGTGCGACGTGGCTACCACCCAGTAATACATGCGTGAGAGACAATTCAACTTGTTCGTCCAGCAAACGCTTAAGCTGGGTCGAGACTAAAGAAGCATGAGAGACACCAACAATATCGTCTGCAAGGCTTCCACTTCCGACCTTAATGGTTGCACCAGCGAACAGCCAGCGATACACAATGGCAAGACCAGAAACATGATAAAGCGGCAAAGAGAGTAACCACGTATCTTGTTGGTCGAACCGAAACTCAGCCAACAGACCTTGAGCTGAAGAAAGATGCTGTCTATGCGTATGAACAACCGCTTTGGGCGTACCGGTTGAACCAGAGGTAAATACGATAGATGCGAATCCATCATGCGAGTATCCGTCAGTAGAGAGCACTGATACATCATCGGTGTCAGTGTCTGGAATCGACAACAAGGTAGCACTAAGTTGTGATAACTGATTTTCAGAGTACAAACCAACGGCACCATCAGCAAACCAAACAAAGCGTTGCTGGTTCGGTTTGTATAATGTCGTTAGTTTGCCAGACAGAGCCTCAAAAGGCTGCGGCATGGTTAAAGCAACAGTCGCTCCTAACTGCTGAGCGGCAAGATAAAACCACAGGGTTTCAACTTGATTCTTACCGACTAACGTCACCACATCTCCATTCATCACACCTTGCTGTTGCAGGGAATGAACATAATGGCTAATCCGTGCCGCTAATTGCTGCCAATTGAGCGACGCTTTGTTTGTTTCAAGCGCAATAGAAAAAGGGCTCACTTGAGCCCAGTATTTCCAAGGTGCAATCGCAATATCATCTACGCTGAATGCCACACTAACTCCTGCTCTGACAGCGGAATCACTGGAAGATCGCACTTCGGCCAGCCCTGCTCTAATTGCGCTTTAAACAAACCAATGGTATCCAAACCTGGGATCTCATTTGGTAGTTGCCATTGTGCTAAGCGCGCAAGTTGGTTGAGACCTAAGCTCGATTCAATGCTTGAGCTGATCACGGCTTTAATGCCCAGCGTCTTCGCCTTTTCAATCAGCTTAATACAGAAATCAACCGAGCCGATTAACGTTGGCTTGATGATGATGGTTTTCACACCAGTAAGATCTTCCAAGCTGAAATCTTCACGACGAACCGCATCTTGCAACGTCTCATCCCACGCGATAGCGATCCCCGTATTGATTGCAAAAGACAGGCTGTCGCCAGGAGAGCGACATGGCTCCTCCAAGAAGGTGATGCGCTGGCGTAGTGATGGTGCAATGTATTTTGCAAACTGCTGCGCTTTTTCTGGCGTCCAAGCACGGTTTGCATCAAGACGAAGCGTTAGCTGTGGAATCGACTCAAGAAACAAGTTCACCAGCATACCGTCACGAATCGGTTCATACAGACCGACTTTTACTTTCGCGACTTTTTCGCCTTCCATTTCGTTCAGTTTTGGGATCAGATCGTCTGGGTCACCGTTACACAAAGGCGCGACTTGGTGCTTACCTTGCGTAGGTAAACCACCTTCAAGCTCCAGTTGAGCCATCGACAAACCAAACGCAACCGATGGAAACATATGGTTGTAATCCAAAGGTAAGTTCGCAACCCAGCGTTCAACCTGAGCTTGCAATTGAATACCGGCTTCTTCCACACCTTCCAAGCTAAAACCAACCAGTGGAGCGACTTCACCACGACCGATTTTATCGCCTTCGGACAGTTCAACGATGTAACCTGTACGTTCCGTCAACTTGTTATCACGCAGTATCACGCCACTGTCCATTGGCAAGCAGTAACGATAAATCTTCGCTTTACGCATAATTCGAATCCTATGTAATGCCGTATATTCTGAGCTCTTTAGCGAGAAAACCCGCTAGCCTCCCAGAGGGCGAGGCGCTCAGGACGAAAACGAAATAGAGGAGCGCATGGCTCCTCTTCTTATACGGATTATGGGTTACGAGGGAATTTGTCGAAGTCTGGGCGACGTTTCTCGTTGAATGCGTTACGACCTTCTTGGCCTTCATCCGTCATGTAGAACATCATTGTCGCGTTACCAGCAAGCTCTTGCAGACCCGCTTGACCATCACAGTCTGCATTGAGTGCCGCTTTCAAACAACGTAGCGCCATAGGGCTATGTTGTAGAACTTCACGACACCAGCGAACGGTTTCTTTTTCTAGGTCTTCTAGTGGCACAACTGTGTTCACTAGTCCCATATCTACTGCTTCTTGTGCATTGTAGAAGCGACATAGGAACCAGATTTCGCGAGCTTTCTTCTGACCAACAATGCGAGCCATGTAAGATGCACCCCAGCCACCATCGAATGAACCGACTTTAGGACCCGTTTGACCAAATTGTGCATTGTCAGCAGCAATCGTTAAATCACACATCATATGAAGAACATGACCACCACCGACTGCCCAACCTGCAACCGATGCGATCACTGGTTTTGGACAAGTACGGATGTCGCGTTGGAAATCCAATACGTTTAGATGGTGAGTGCCTTGGTCGTCTTTATAGCCGCCGTAATCGCCGCGGATCTTCTGGTCACCGCCAGAACAGAAAGCGTCTTCGCCTAGACCCGTTAGAATGATCACGCCAACACCAGAGTCGTAGCGTGCATCTGCCAACGCATCAATCATCTCTTTCACCGTTTGAGGGCGGAACGCATTACGCACTTGTGGACGTGCAATAGTAATTTTCGCGATACCGTCTTCAGACTTGTGGTAATGAATGTCCTCGTATTTCTCGCCGCAATCTTTCCATTGAACCGGAGCGTAAAGTTCTTCTTCAGAAATGCCTACTGTTTTAGCCATGGTGATTCCCATTGTTCTCGTTGCTCTCACCCAAAGTGAGAATGAAATATTTGATTAATGTGCATCGCAAATTGTTGTGGTTGCTCTTGATGGACATTGTGTCCAGCGCCCTCAACTTGTCGATACGCCAACCCGCTACTCTCAGCCAGTTGACTAAATTTCTTGTCTTTTGAACCGCAAATGTAATACAGCGGAATGGTTTGTTGTTGCAGCGCAGGCAGCAAGTAAGATTGCTTTGCTAAAGACGTCGCAAGCAACATGTCCGCAACTGCTGAACCAAGATTAGCACTTCGTTTCTCAATCAATGTTTGTCTTTGCTCATGGTTTAGTGAAGAAAAGACCAACTGTTGGTACCAATCGTTCAAAACACAGGCAAGAGGCTCTGTTTTGAAGCGTCTCGCCCAATGCGCATCGTTGCTAAACCGTGCTTGTTTTTCTGACTCGCTTTGCAGCCCGAAGTTTCCCCCTTCGATAATCGCACCGCAAATATTGAGATCCAGAAAACACTGGTGCGCAAGACCATGCATAGCAATGCGCCCACCCATTGAATAACCAATCAGAATAAACGGTTGTTGTGAGGGAAATAGTAAAGATAGTGTGGAATGGAGCAGTTTGCAGCAATCATTCAGGTCACGGCAAAAAATAGATTGGCTATGCCCATGCCCAGGTAAGTCAATCGTTACTCGGTCATACTGTGGCAAAGCCGCCATACACGTTTGCCAATCCTCACCACTGCCAAGCAAACCATGCAAAAACACCAACGTAGGTAATGCGCTACCTTGGTGTTTTTCCGTTGCAGGGAAGTGTTCAGAATAGAGCATGTAGATTCTTATTGAAGGATTTAAGATGCTCTACCGCTTGATTTGACGGCGTTTGCACTTCGACCACTAATGCTCCACGACCTGTCGCCAAATGTTGTGTTACTAACGTTTGGTACTCTGCCAGCGTGCTTGGTTTACTGTATTCTAATCCAAACTGCTTAGCGGCATGCTCAAACTCATAGCCATGGGGCATTTGGTAGAAAGACTCCCTATGCTCTTGTGGCACTGGCAGTAAATCAAAAATCGCACCACCATCGTTATTCGTGATCACTAAAACCGAAGGTAATTCACTGTGTGTAAACAGTGCTAATGAGTTCAATCCATATAGAGCAGAAGTATCGCCAAGGAACATCAACATTGGATTTTGACGAGCTCGTTGCACACCACTTGCCGTAGCAAACAATCCATCAATACCCGAAGCGCCACGGTTAGTGAAGACTTCGGTATTGTCCAGTTTGCCAAACATATCGATTAGGCGAACAAACAAGCTATTACCAACAAACAAGTCCACCCCTTGAGACCGCTCCGCAACATCTATTGCCAAAGCAATTTCACTCAATTCACTCTTAGGATCGGAGACAAACAAACCTTTCGCATGCTGAGTCACCTGTTTGATGTCAGCAGCAAGGTCATCTGCCCAGCCGGAATACTCCGATTCAAACTCTGTAGTACGCTCTACCCACGCGCTTGGCTGCTCTGCCCAATGCCATTGAGGCAAGTGGCTTTGATTGTCACGATCCAATCGTGGAGAGACATACCAATATTGAATATCCCCACCATGCTGATTGCGAGAAACATGTCTCTCTAACCAATGATTAAAACGCTTAGAAATGATTCGACTACCGAACTGAACAATCAAATCGCAGTCATCAAGCTGGCTTGCCAACCTTGGGTTTTGTAGCCATAAATCAAAGTGCGCCCAATCAGAACTCACTCCACTTTGTGGGTCGGCAAGTATCGGCCACCCCATCTGTTCCGCAAATACACGAGCCGCTTGCGCTTGAACTAATGGCAAGCTTCCGATGACTACCACACCTTTGTTATCGCCGCAACTTGGGATCGCACTGCTGGTTTTAGGGTTAAATCGCTGACAATACGTGACTTTGCTGTCTCTCCAACCTGCAACCGTGTCCAAGTAGCTTTGGTACGTACTCTTTTCAGTGTTCGAGTACAAAGGCTCGGGAAAGGCACAGTTAATGTGTACCGCACTGCCTCTTAGGCGTTGCGTAAACATCACTTCATCAACAGAAGTCAGCAACCAATTAAGAGGCGTTGATAATGTCGGACTCGGAAGGTTTAAACTGTCCGATACATGCTCAGCGAAAATACCCAATTGGTTGATGGCTTGGTTTGCACCGCAACCTACTAATTCAACAGGGCGGTCAGCGGTCAGTACCACCAGCTTTTCACCAGTCAACTTTGCTTCAGCAATCGCAGGCAATAAGTTCGCTACGGCAGTGCCAGAAGTCACAATCAATGCGACCGGCTCTTTGCTTGCTTTAGCAAGTCCGAGCGCCATGAAGCCTAATCCACGCTCATCAAAATGAGTATGAATAGTAAAATTGGGGTTATCTGCCGCTTCTACTGTTAAAGGTGTAGAGCGAGAACCAGGCGCAATACAAACGTGATTCACACCGAAGCGGTTCAATTCTGTCAGGATGGTTTCAGACCAGATGCGATTCAAAACAGCTTGATCGGCACTCATGATGCAACCCCAAGCGGTGGGTGATCTGAAATAAGAGAAAGTAACGTCGACATTTTTTTATCTAACTCGGCCCATTCATGTTCTGCAATGGAGCCTGGAACAATACCCGCGCCAGCAAACAGTTGAACTTGATCCCCTAAGATCAAAGCACTTCTGATCGCAACGCAAAATTCTGCACGTTCATGGCTAATATAACCCATCGAACCTGCATACCAACCACGAGCAAACGGTTCGTTATCCAGAATAAACTGCATCGATTCCTTGCGTGGTAAACCCGCTACTGCAGCGGTTGGTTGTAAAGCGGAAAGAAGCTGAACCCCATTGATTCCAGCTTTCAGTTCAGCGTGAATATTACGCTTCAAGTGCTGAACTTTTCTTAAACGTACTAAGCGAGGCTCTTTTTCGACCTCAACGCTTTCTGAATGCGGCGACAAACGATCGATAATGTCATCCACTACATATTGGTTTTCATTCAGATTTTTAGAATCTTGAGATAGCCAGTTTGCTAGCTCCATATCTTGCTTTGCATTATCGCCACGACCAATAGTGCCGGCTAAAGCTTCAGTATGAAGCTCATGACCAACGCGTGAATAAAGACGCTCAGGCGTTGACCCCATAAAACTGTGTTTACTGTCTAGACTCAAT
This sequence comes from Vibrio sp. MM46, assembly GCF_027587135.1. Taxonomy (NCBI): domain Bacteria; kingdom Pseudomonadati; phylum Pseudomonadota; class Gammaproteobacteria; order Vibrionales; family Vibrionaceae; genus Vibrio; species Vibrio sp. MM46. The sequence goes on along the minus strand of NZ_JAPPTO010000008.1, from coordinate 183,911 downwards.
AGAAAATGAAAGCTGTGGTGATTATTTAAGTAGCTTGCTTTAAGTAACTGCGCAGCAGAAAGTGTCGAATCTAGTTGAACCACTGTTTTGCGAGCCAAAACCACTTTCTTGAAATCATCGTTTTCAATACCTGTCAGCACTTTTTCTACTAGCGTGTTCCACTCAGGCTCAGTTGGCGCGTGGTCAATAGATCGAATATGAGAAGAAATAGGCGCAAGGCTAGGCACATCACAAACCAGCTTTTTTAAGCCTGCTAATGTACGGGTTTTATCTTCTGAGATATTGACCGCGAGCGACCATTGTTGATCGAAGCGAATCAACTCGATTTGAGGAAGAAAAAAGAAAGATGGCATGCAGCGACGATTTTTCTCGTGCTGACCATCGAATGAACGGCCACCCCATACACGTTGACCTTCTCCAAGGATCGTATATGCAGGTCCCGGCTCAACAAAAGAATGGAGCTGACCTAGGGCAACAACCTCTTCACGAGTATCACGGGACTGCCAGTAAAACTTGGGAAAAAGTGGTTGTGCTTCAAGCCAGTCAATAAACGCGAAATTTGGTTTCTCGTTGAGTGGCTCGACTAAACGTGTTTGATTGCCTTCCGTTTGCTGAACTCGCTCGATAATTCTATTTACGGCTTGATGGAACTGTGACAAATCAACCTCGAAATATGTGAGGATTAGTGGTAACTGACGGCTACTCTAAGTTTAGACCCAAAGCAAATCAAGGTCGTATGCGATCTTTTGCAAAATCCTGTGATGGCGACAGGACAAAACTTAGCCACTAAACGGATAATTTACAGATTTATATTCTAATAAAAAACAAATTATTGTATTTTAATAAAGAAATTAACGATTTTTTAGGAATTAAACAATGCAAAATATCGGGATGTCGTCAAAACTCGACAATGTCTGCTACGACATTAGGGGTCCTGTACTCAAACATGCTAAACGCATGGAGGAAGAAGGGCATAAAATCCTAAAGCTAAACATTGGTAACCCCGCCCCATTTGGTTTTGACGCCCCTGATGAGATTCTAGTAGATGTAATCCGTAATCTACCAACTTCTCAAGGCTATTGTGATTCCAAGGGTATTTACTCAGCACGTAAAGCCGTCGTGCAGCACTACCAACGTAAAGGCATCCGTTCTCTGGATGTGGAAGATGTATACGTAGGCAACGGTGTTTCCGAACTCATCGTAATGGCAATGCAAGCGCTATTGAATAATGGCGATGAAATGCTGATCCCAGCACCGGATTACCCATTGTGGACGGCATCTGTTGCGCTATCAGGTGGTAAGCCTGTTCATTACTTATGTGATGAAGGTGCGGACTGGTATCCAGATCTAGAAGACATCAAAAAGAAAATCACGCCAAAAACACGCGGTATTGTTCTCATCAACCCGAACAACCCAACGGGTGCGGTTTACAGCCGTGATTTCCTTTTAGAAGTGATTGAGATTGCGCGTCAACATAAGTTGATGATCTTCGCCGACGAAATCTACGACAAAGTACTTTACGACGGTGCAACACACACTTCTGTCGCAACACTTACTGACGATGTATTGGTAATGACCTTCAACGGTCTGTCAAAAGCATACCGTGTTTGTGGTTTCCGCGGTGGTTGGATGTTCCTAACGGGTCCTAAACATTTGGCTCAAGGCTACATCAACGGTCTCGAACTTCTGTCTTCAATGCGTTTGTGTGCCAACGTACCAATGCAACATGCAATCCAAACCGCGTTAGGCGGCTACCAAAGTATTAATGAGTTAATCCTGCCAGGTGGTCGTCTTCTTGAACAAAGAAACCGCGCTTACGAACTGATCAATCAGATCCCTGGAGTTTCGTGTGTGAAGCCAAAAGGCGCGATGTACTTGTTCCCGAAAATCGACACCAAGATGTACAACATCAAAAATGACCAACAAATGGTCTTGGATTTCTTAAAACAAGAGAAGGTATTGTTGGTACAAGGCTCTGGCTTCAACTGGCCAAAACCCGATCACTTCCGTATCGTGACTTTACCCCACGTAGAAGATCTCGAAACCGCGATTAGTCGCTTTGAGCGGTTCTTAACAACGTATAGCCAGTAGTAATTACTACTGAACTCTCATATGCTTAGAGGAGCTCCTAGTGAGCTCCTTTTTTTGTATCAGAATCAAAATTGGAGACAGCAATGAAAGAAAGCCATTTTTTCGCCCACTTGGCACGAATGAAGCTCATCCAACGCTGGCCCTTGATGCGCTCGGTATCACCGGAAAACGTTTCTGAACACAGCTTGCAAGTCGCGTTTGTCGCTCATGCCCTCGCCTTAATCAAAAACAAGAAGTTTGGCGGCAACCTCAATCCTGAACGGATAGCAATTCTAGCCATGTACCACGACTCCAGTGAGGTGTTAACTGGAGACTTGCCAACTCCTGTAAAATACTACAACCCAGAAATCTCTAAAGAATATAAGAAGATCGAAGCAGCTGCGGAACAAAAGTTACTGTCCATGTTGCCTGAGGAGTTTCAAGACGATTTTGCTCCCTACCTGTTGTCGCACTCTGCGCATGAAGAAGATGCATTGATCGTGAAACAAGCTGATTCCATCTGTGCATATTTAAAATGTCTCGAAGAACTTAGTGCAGGTAATCACGAGTTTGCTCTCGCCAAGAAGCGTCTCGACATCACTTTGCAAGAACGTAAAACACCGGAAATGGAATACTTCCTTCATACCTTTGCCCCAAGTTTTGAATTATCGCTGGATGAAATCAGTTAGTTGATGGAGAGAAACGTGTCGTTTGAATTAGATACTTCATGGCAAGAACGCCATGACGATGAACATAAAATCCGCCGTGACGATCATCGCAGCCCATATCAGCGTGACCGTGCGCGCATCTTGCACTCTGCGGCTTTCCGCCGCTTACAGGCGAAGACTCAGGTCCACGGCAACAGCTTAGAAGACTTCCACCGAACTCGCTTAACCCACTCTCTCGAAGCCGCGCAATTGGGAACGGGTATCGTAGCGCAGCTCAAGAAAAAGCAACCAGAGTTTCGAGATCTTCTGCCGTCTGACAGCTTGATCGATTCTCTCTGTTTAGCACACGACATTGGTCATCCTCCCTATGGACATGGTGGTGAAGTAGCCCTCAACTACATGATGCGTGAGCATGGCGGCTTTGAGGGGAATGCTCAAACATTTCGTATCGTCACCAAACTAGAGCCATATACTGAGCACTTTGGTATGAACTTATCGCGACGCGCGCTACTTGGTTTGATCAAATACCCTGCGCTACTTAGCCAAACTCGTGCAGTCTGCTTACCTGACCCAGTCGAACACCAACGCAAGCTAAAAGCCAAAGACTGGTGCCCAGCAAAGGGGATCTACGACTGCGATAAGGATTTGTTCGATTGGGTCATTGCACCATTAACCGACAACGACAAAACCTTGTTAAGCCAAATGCGCTGTCGTCCGGAATCAGAGTTTGAACACTGTAAAACTCGCTTCAAGTCACTCGATTGTTCCATCATGGAACTCGCCGATGACATTGCTTATGGCGTACATGATTTGGAAGATGCAATTGTGCTGGGCATGGTCACTCGCCAACAATGGCAAGAAGGAGCAGCAAGCCAACTGGCAGATTGTGGTGACCCGTGGTTTGAAGAACACATTGGATCAATCGGGCAGATGTTGTTTAGTGGCAAACATCATGAACGCAAAGATGCGATCGGCGGTATGGTCAATGCGCTGCTTACCAGTATCTCAATTAAAGTCGTCGATGAACCATTTAACAATGCGCTACTGGCTTGGAACGCCTGCTTAGAACCACAGATGGCAAAAGCGCTTGAAGTCCTCAAACACTTTGTTAGTAAGTATGTGATTCAAGTACATCAGGTGCAGATTGTTGAGTATAAGGGTCAACAGATCATCATGGATTTGTTTGAGGCATTAAGTGCCGATCCTGAACGCTTACTTCCAACACACACCCAAACCTTGTGGCAAACTGCCACCACCGAGAGCGCAAAAATGCGTGTGATAGCAGATTACATCTCAGCGATGACTGACGGGCATGCACAAAAGCTACACCGTCAGTTGTTTTCTTCAATCGTGCTCTAACCAAAAAGGACGGCTTTAAAGGCCACTATGAACCTTAATCCCCTTTCAGCTTAACGAGCTTTCAGATAGTTCTTTTCAAATACGCCCGGAGGCATCTGGGCGATTTGGAACTCAATCATCTTCTCAAACGCCGCCAATAAAGGTGTGAAATCTTGGTTTGGCTCTAACAAGCTTAACGCATGATACCCAGCTTCTACCGTCGATAAGCTGTTTTCAGACGGTGCTTTACGAATGGTGTAGTGACCTTGTAGATTTTCCGGCAACTTCACCGTGGGGATAGACTGTAAATTGGTCGAAAGCTGCCACATCTTGTAAGCTTTCTTCCATGTCCCATCAAGTAAAATCAAACGAGTTTTCTTAGTAGAATCAGATCGTTCATCTGCCAACTGAGAAAGACACAACGACTGCTCTGAAGGATACAGAATAAAGTGCTGGTACGTTGCATCCTCAAGCAAGGCATTTAAAACTGAATCGTCAGAAAAATCTTCACCAATCAAGCAAGTACAATGATTTAAGCTTAAATTGAGAATCCGTGCCGTACCGAGAGGACGATGCTCTTCACTCGTATGCTGAAGGATGATAAGTTCAACCTCGTTTGCTAGCGATACAATCCATTGGCAGATACAAGCTTTGCGCGATTTTCCACACTGAGAACAATAACGAGACATAGAGTGAACCTTTATACATTGCTGAGCATCATCAGCGTCATCTGTTTAATACTTCAATTCGAGCCAATGGCAAGTCTAACTGAATGGCATGCATACAATATACGCCATGGCGAATGGTGGCGAATCGTAACAGGAAATTTGACGCATACCAACTTTGCTCATCTTGGTATGAACTTAGCTGGTCTATGGATTATTGGTTTTATTTTCCGCCCTACCGTGCGCAACTTTCTCATTGTGTTCATTGTCTTGTGCGCCTTTGTTGGTGCAATGAACTTGTTCACTAATATGTCGGTTTACGTTGGTTTATCAGGGGTACTGCACGGATTGTTCGGTTTCTGGGCTCTGAGTGAAGTTTTTGATGGCAGAAGAAGCAGCATGCTGCTCGTTGGTGGTCTAATTGCGAAAATCGCCTGGGAACAGTTCTACGGTCCTTCGACTAGTACAGCTGCAATGATTGGGGCTCGTGTTGCTGTTGATGCGCATTTATTTGGCGCAATTGGTGGTCTAGGTATGGCTGGGTTAGAAAAATTGCTACACCGTCGTCTCTTTGGTTAGCTCCCTTGGCAAAACGCTAAAAAGAGCTCTTCACACTCCATTTTCGCATTTAAGCTAACCAAACAAAAAAATCCCGAACCATTAAAGAAGATTGGTTCGGGAAAGCAGTAATAGGAAACAGAAACTTCGCTTTTTAATGGCAAGAACGTTGATTACAACAAAATACGCTCTTCATTCTTTTTCACCGTGGCATCGCCAATGCCCTTCACTTTGGTCAGATCCGCAACGGTTTTAAAAGGACCGTGTTCATTACGATATTCGACGATATCTTTCGCTTTCTTTTCACCAATACCCTTTAGCATGGTGGCAATCTCTTGCGCTGAAGCTGTATTTACGTTTACCGTAATCTCGATACCTTCGTACTTAGCTGCTTTTGTGTTAGCCGACTTACTCTCTTCTGCCCAGCTCATCGGTGCTAAGAGTAATAAGCACAGTGTTAACATCCATTTCATTTGAGCACCCTCCCTTGAGTTTTTGTATTAAAACGAAAACTACTCTATGCAAAGCGCTGTTTATGTTGAAGTTTATTCAAACAAAAATAAAACGGGCCGCGAATGCGACCCGTTTTAGTTAACATGCAAATTACATCAGTAATGCTTAGTTGCTCACAACAAAGTACTCAATGTCAGTGTTTGCGCGTAGTACAGAGATTACCGAAGTAAGATCTTGTTGAGCAGAAGCACGTTGCATTTGCATCGCAACTTGCTCTTCCAATGCGCTGTCTAGCTCAGCATGAACAGCATCAAGCTCAACAACAACAATGTTGCCTTCTAGATCTTTAGATTGACCAAACACTGGCTTGCCATCAACAGGTTTCGCCATTGCAAATACTGTTGCTGCTAGTGGAGAGCGACGATCAACAGACTCTTGCTCACCAAACGCCAAACCATTTTCAGCAAGAATAGCCGTGTTGCCTTCTTTCAGAGCAGCAACAACTTTCGTACCGAGTTCGATCGCACCTTGCTCGCCTTTAACGCGAGACAGTTCTGCAACCACTTGCTCTTTCACTTCAGCTAGTGGAAGAACTGTTTCGTCACGAGCATCTTCGACACGAACAACAATGATGTGCTCAGGCGCCACTTCGATTGCTTCAGAGTTCAGACCATCTTCTTTCACTTCTGGGCTCATAATTGCCTGCATCACAGCTTGGTTCTTAAGAACTTCTGGCGCATCAACTTGAGAAATGAAGTCTGTCGTCTTCACTTTTTGACCAACCGCTTTAGAAGCGTCATCTAGCGAATCTGGGTATTCAAACGCTACTTTTTCAAGTTCGTTTTGTAGTTCATAGAACTGATCTACCGCTTTCTGGTCTACCATTTCTTGTTTAATTTCAGCTGCAACTTCAGAGAATGGTTTCGCCACTGCACCTTTTAGCTCTTCAAGCTTAATGATGTGGTAACCGAAATCTGACTTCACTAGACCAGTCATATCACCTGGGTTCTTAAGTGCAAATGCCGCTTCTTCAAAAGATGGGTCCATTACATCACGTTCGATCCAGCCTAGGTCACCGCCATTTTCAGCGCTACCAAAGTCTTCCGATTTTTCTTTTGCTAGTGTAGCAAAATCAGCACCTGCGTTTAGCTCGTCAAGAATTGCTTGCGCTTTCGCTTCATCATCACCTTCAACTAGGATGTGTGCTACGCGACGTTGCTCTTCTGTTGAGTACTTATCTAGGTGCTCGTCGTAGTATTTCTTAACTTCTGCGTCAGAAACTTGGATTTGCTTCTTAAGCTCTTCAGCAGAAAGCTCGATGTAAGCAACTTTAACTTGCTCAGGACGAGTGAAGTTATCTGGGTTTGCTTTGTAGTACTCTTGAATTTCTTCATCAGTAAGATCTACTTTCTTAGCAAACTCAGCCAAATCGATAGTGATTGTGCGAACGTCACGAGTTTGAGTGAACAGCTTGCCTTCTGCCTGAACTTCGCCAGGTAGCGTGAATTCACTTGTTTGCAGTGCGTTCAGCAGTTGCTCACGAACCAATTCACGGCGCATGTACTCTGCGAATGAGTCTGGAGAGAAGCCTGCGCGACGTAGAGACGCTTGGTAGATCTCTTGGTCGAATTTACCGTTAGATTGGAACTGAGGCATGTCTAGAATCATGCTGCGAACTTGTGCATCGCTAATGCGTAGACCTAGAGCTTCAGCTTGTTGGTCAAGTAGCACATCGTTGATCATGCGGTCTAGAACAGATTTGCGGAACGATTCAACGTATGCAGGGTCAGCCAGCATTTGAGAGAAGTAATCACCCAATTGAGCTTGCATGCGGTTACGCTCATTTTGGTATGCCATCTCAAACTCACCACGAGCAATCTCGGTGTTCCCTACTTTCGCTGCCGCGTTGTTGTTACCGCCAACAATGTAGCTACCTACACCAGCAAAAACGAAAGAAAGGATGATAAGTCCAAGGATAATTTTGACCGCGATGCTGTTCACGCCTTCGCGTAGTCGATCCATCATAATTTAACTGCTCTCCACAATTGAAGCCGACTGCTTCTAATAGAAAATGTAATGTCGCGATAATATCAGAAAAAGAAATGCGCATCAGTAGGATGCGCATAATTTAAGAAAGTTCGGCTCTTAGTTTGTAAAATTTTGTTCAAATCTGACTATTTGGACAAAAGTTATGCAATGGCCGTTAGCTGAACCAGCTCTTGTGTCTTCGACACAAAAAATTAGTTACAAGCGTCTTTTAGAGCTTTACCAGCTTTGAAAGAAGGTACTTTAGCTTCTGCGATTTGGATTTCTTCACCAGTTTTTGGGTTACGACCTGTGCGTGCTGCACGAGTACGTACGCTGAATGTACCGAAGCCAACAAGAGCAACTTGGTCACCAGACTGAAGCGTACCACTAACTGCTTCGATGAATGCGTCTAGAGCGCGACCAGCTGATGCTTTAGAGATGTCTGCGTTTTCTGCGATTTGTTCTACTAGTTGAGTTTTATTCACTGTGATTTCCCCTTTGTGTCATCTGTGATTATTTTTGTGATGACTTTCGTTCCATAATTAAAAAAATATGCTTCAACCCTTATCCTTCAAGGGCTGGAAGCTATCGAACTTAACTTAGCGTCCAAAAAAAACGCTGACAAGCCTTTTTAAGCCTATCAGCGTAAAGTTTTACTTATTTTTGCTACACATCACTATTTTTGAGACTGAAACTCAACGCCCGTCGGGTCTCGCTCAAGTGCAACTTTAAGAACTTCGTCGATCCACTGTACCGGGATAACCTTCAGATCCGCGATAACATTTTCTGGAATCTCTTCCAAATCACGCTCATTGTCTTTCGGAATCAGTACCGTTTTGATGCCGCCACGGTGTGCCGCAAGTAACTTCTCTTTTAGACCGCCGATAGGTAAAACTTCACCACGTAGAGTGATTTCACCCGTCATACCCACTTCTGCTTTCACAGGGTTACCTGTCAAGCTAGAAACTAGCGCAGTACACATTGCGATACCCGCACTTGGACCGTCTTTTGGTGTCGCACCCTCTGGTACGTGTACGTGAATATCACGTTTCTCGTAGAAGTCTGAGTTAATACCCAACTTCTCAGCACGTGAACGTACAACCGTCATCGCCGCTTGGATAGATTCTTTCATTACGTCGCCAAGAGAACCTGTCTGCGTCAACTTACCTTTACCTGGCATCGCTTCCGTTTCGATCGTCAGTAGATCGCCGCCCACTTGAGTCCAAGCTAGACCAGTTACTTGACCAATACGGTTGCTGTCATCTGCCTTACCAAAGTCATGACGTTGAACACCTAGGTATTCTTTCAGGTTATCCATCGTAACTGTCACTGACTTCAAGCTTGAATCAAGCAGGATGTTCTTCACTGCTTTACGACAGATCTTAGAAATCTCACGCTCTAGGCTACGTACACCTGCTTCACGCGTGTAGTAACGAATGATACCGATGATTGCAGAATCTTCGATGGTAATCTCGTTTGGTTTCAGACCGTTACGCTTAACTTGCTTATCAACAAGGTGGCGTTTTGCAATGTTTAGTTTCTCGTCTTCTGTGTAGCCAGAAAGGCGAATCACTTCCATACGATCCAATAGCGGTCCAGGAATGTCCATCGAGTTCGATGTAGCAACGAACATAACGTCAGAAAGATCGTAATCTACCTCTAGGTAGTGATCGTTAAACGCATTGTTTTGCTCTGGGTCTAGAACTTCTAATAGTGCTGATGATGGGTCACCACGCATATCTGAAGACATTTTGTCGATTTCATCCAGAAGGAACAGCGGGTTTTTCACACCAACTTTCGACATTTTCTGAATTAGCTTACCCGGCAGAGAGCCGATGTAAGTGCGACGGTGACCACGGATTTCCGCTTCATCACGTACACCACCCAGTGCCATACGCGTGTATTTACGACCCGTTGCCGCTGCAATTGAGCGACCTAGAGACGTTTTACCTACACCAGGAGGACCTACAAGACAAAGGATTGGACCTTTCAGCTTGTTGATACGGTTCTGCACCGCTAAGTACTCAAGAATACGCTCTTTCACACGCTCTAGACCGTAATGGTCTTCGTTTAGAATCTCTTCTGCTTTCGCCAAGTTCTTCTTCACTTTAGAACGCTTGTTCCAAGGCACGCTTACCATCCAATCGATGTAGCTGCGAACAACTGTCGCTTCTGCCGACATTGGAGACATCATCTTAAGCTTTTGCAGCTCTTGTTCTGTCTTTTCACGTGCATCCTGAGGCATTTTCGATTCTTCAATCTTTTGCTTCAGCGTTTCAAACTCATCAGGCGCATCTTCCATCTCACCAAGTTCTTTCTGAATCGCTTTCATTTGCTCATTCAGGTAGTACTCACGCTGAGACTTTTCCATCTGCTTCTTAACGCGACCGCGGATGCGCTTTTCTACTTGAAGAAGATCGATTTCTGATTCCATCTGACCCATTAGGAATTCTAGACGTTCAGTTACATCAATAATTTCAAGTACTTGTTGTTTGTCCACCAGCTTAAGAGGCATGTGCGCAGCAATGGTATCTGCTAGACGCGCAGCTTCATCAATACCGCTTAGAGAAGTCAGTACTTCTGGTGGGATTTTTTTGTTTAGTTTGATGAAGCCTTCAAATTGGTTAATCGCACTGCGAACAATCACTTCTTGCTCACGCTCATCCAATTCAGGTGTTACCACAAATTCCGCTTCAGCAAGGAAGAATTCGCTCTCTTTGAAATGGTTGATTTTAGCGCGCTGCTGACCTTCAACGAGCACTTTTACTGTGCCATCAGGTAGCTTAAGAAGTTGAAGAATGGTTGCAACTGTACCTACTTCGAATAGGTCTTCAACCGTCGGCTCGTCAGTGTCAGCTTGCTTTTGTGCCACAAGCAGAACTTGTTTGTTTGTTTCCATCGCTGTTTCTAGACAGCTAATCGATTTCTCACGACCAACAAACAATGGAATAACCATGTGTGGGTATACCACTACGTCACGTAGAGGTAATACCGGGATCTCGATACGCTCGGAACGTTCCAAGTTCATATAATTCTCTCTTCCGCTTTCACGTTTAACGTATTACTTAAGGCAGTATATGGGGGCTAATTATTTGGATTCAATAAAAGAAATAAAAAAAGGAGGTAATTACTTACCTCCTTTTTATTTATGGCTGAATTTATTCTGCTCCAGCTGCCTGATTATCGGCATTGCTGTAGATGAGCAATGGTTCTGATTCACCGTTAATTACTGATTCATCAATCACGACTTTACTTACGTCAGTCGCTGATGGCAGTTCATACATGGTTTCTAACAGAACGCTTTCTAAGATTGAACGTAGACCACGAGCACCCGTCTTACGCTCCATCGCTTTTTTAGCGATAGCACGCAACGCGTCTTCACGGAACTCAAGTTCTGCGTCTTCTAGTTCGAACAATGCTGCATATTGCTTGGTCAACGCGTTCTTCGGTTCACATAGGATCTGAATTAGCGCTTCTTCATCAAGCTCTGTCAGTGTTGTTGTTACAGGCAGACGACCAATGAACTCAGGGATCAAACCGTACTTCACTAGATCCTCAGGTTCTACCTGAGTAAATAGTTCACCAACGGTTTTGGTTTCGTTCTTCGAGCGCACTTCTGCGCCAAAACCAATACCTGTGCCTGTTGCTACACGTTGTTCAATCACTTTATCTAGACCAGCAAATGCACCGCCACAGATGAACAGGATCTTAGACGTGTCCACTTGTAGGAATTCTTGCTGTGGATGCTTACGACCACCTTGTGGCGGAACCGATGCAACCGTGCCTTCGATAAGTTTTAGTAGCGCCTGCTGAACACCTTCACCAGATACGTCACGCGTAATTGATGGGTTTTCAGCTTTACGAGAAATCTTGTCAATTTCGTCAATGTATACAATGCCGCGTTCAGCTTTCGCTACATCGTAATCACATTTTTGCAGAAGCTTCTGGATGATGTTTTCAACGTCTTCACCAACATAACCAGCTTCGGTTAGTGTGGTAGCGTCAGCCATTGTAAATGGCACATCCAGGAATCGAGCTAGTGTCTCAGCAAGCAGTGTTTTACCACTACCAGTAGGACCGATTAGAAGGATGTTACTTTTACCAAGTTCCACACCTTCGCTCGTTGTATCACCATTGCGTAAACGCTTGTAGTGGTTATATACCGCAACTGCGAGCACTTTTTTCGCGTAATCTTGTCCGATCACATAGTCATCAAGGTGTTCACGGATCTGTTTTGGCGTTGGTAACGCTTCAGATTCTTTCTTAGGGAGAACATCCTTGATTTCTTCGCGAATGATATCGTTACATAAGTCGACACACTCGTCGCAAATGTAAACTGACGGACCTGCGATTAGCTTGCGAACTTCGTGCTGACTTTTGCCACAGAAAGAGCAGTACAGCAATTTGCCGCTGCCGCTTTCTTTGCTTTTATCTGTCATTCGCTAACCTCTTAGCCTTTACTCTTTATGAATGAGTGTATATCAAATTTAGCCAAAATGCGCTGGCTAAATTACTCGCCGCGATGGCTCAACACTGCATCCACAATACCGTATTCTACTGCCTGATCTGCCGACATGAAGTTGTCACGATCAGTATCGCGCTCAATCACTTCAAGAGGCTGGCCAGTATGTTCTGCTAATAGGTTGTTTAGCTTCTGCTTGATAGTCAGGATTTCCTGAGCATGAATTTGGATATCAGAAGCTTGACCTTGGAAGCCACCTAGTGGTTGGTGGATCATCACACGTGAATTAGGCAGAACGTAACGCTTACCTGGCGCACCACCTGCAAGCAGGAACGCACCCATAGAGCAAGCTTGACCCATACATACTGTGCTTACATTTGGTTTGATGAACTGCATTGTGTCGTAGATAGACATACCTGCAGTCACGCTGCCGCCTGGCGAGTTGATGTATAGGAAAATATCTTTATCTGGATTTTCAGATTCTAGGAAAAGTAGCTGAGCCACGACAAGGTTTGCCATGTGGTCTTCCACTTGACCAGTTAAAAAGATCACGCGCTCTTTAAGCAAGCGTGAGTAAATGTCGTAAGAGCGTTCGCCGCGGGAAGTTTGTTCAACCACCATTGGCACTAGCGCGTCAATAATTGGCGACATTGCGTTTTTTTCTTGGTAGCTCATATTCTTATGTCCCTAAAATAAATGGCCCGGATGATGTGTATCATACGGACCATTGTTAGCAGAATAGTCGACGTTAAGTCAACCTTCTACGCAAGATATTGCTTATTAAGCAGCAGGTTGTTGGTTAAGTAGCTCGTTGAAGCTTACTTCTTTCTCAGTAACCTGTGCTTTAGCGATGATCGCGTCGATAGCTTGCTCTTCTAGAGCAACGTTACGCATGTTGTTCATCATTTGCTCGTTTTGCTCGTAGTAAGCAATAACTTCTGATGGATCTTCGTAAGCAGTTGCCATTTCTTCGATTAGCGCTTTCACTTTCTCGTCGTCAGCTTTTAGTTCTTCAGACTTGATTACTTCGCCTAGTAGAAGACCTACAACTACGCGACGTTTAGCTTGCTCTTCGAATAGTTCACGTGGAAGCTGTGCAGCTGCTTCTGGGTTACCACCGAAGCGTTGTGCAGCTTGTTGACGTAGAACTTGGATTTCTTGGTCGATAAGTGCAGCTGGTACGTCGATTTCGTTTTGCTCAACTAGACCGTCGATAGCTTGCTCTTTGATGCGGTTCTTAACAGCTTGCTTAAGTTCGCGCTCCATGTTCTTACGAACTTCAGCTTTAAGTGCTTCAACGCCACCTTCAGCAACACCGAACTTAGAAACGAACTCGTCGTTTAGTTCTGGTAGTTCACGAGCTTCAACTTTGTTCACTTTGATTGCGAACTTAGCTGCTTTACCTTTTAGGTTTTCAGCGTGGTAATCTTCTGGGAAGTTTACGTCGATTTCGAATTCCATACCTTTAGTTTTACCTTCGATACCGTCTTCGAAACCTGGGATCATGCGACCTGCGCCCATTTCTAGTGGGAAGTTCTCAGCTTTACCGCCTTCGAACTCTTCACCGTCGATAGAGCCAACGAAATCGATGCTTACACGCTTACCAGCTTCTGCAGCTTCTTCAACTTCTGCCCAAGTAGCTTGTTGCTTACGTAGAGTTTCGATCATCTCTTCTACGTCTGCATCTTTAACTTCTGTTGTTGGTTTTTCAACAGTGATGCTGTCTAGACCTTTAAGCTCAACTTCTGGGTAAACTTCGAAAGTTGCAGTGAAAACTAGGTCTGCGCCTTCGTTGTTTTCAACTGGAGCGAAAGTTGGAGCGCCAGCTGGGTTGATTTTCTCTTTTACGATCGCTTCGATGAAGTGGCGTTGCATAACTTCACCAAGAACGTCTTGACGTACTGCTTTGCCGTACATCTTAGCAACCATTTTTAGAGGCACTTTACCCTTACGGAAACCATCGAAACGACGGTTTTTAGCGATGTTGCGTAGTTCAGCTGTTACAGCGTCTTCGATGTTTGCAGCTGGAACAGTAATGTTTAGACGGCGCTCTAGGCCTTCTAGCGTTTCAACAGTAACTTGCATTATTTATAAACCTCTAAAGTGGCTCGGTTTGTCCGAGCGTATGAGCGAGACTCTCCGGAGTTCACGCTTCATCCTTGTGTAGTGTCCTGTCCGAACACCTAATTTAAAATCGAGTATCGATGCTGAAAATCAACATCGGACTAATCAGTGATATCTTCGGTGTCATCACCAAAGGTATCTCCTATTAGCCTCAGGACAGAATTTTTAGACGCGACATTCTAGCGATCTGTCGCTACCCTGTCGAGCCAATAGCCACTATGTGGACATTGTCTGCGCTAAATTCTCGAATACTGACCCCAAAATTAGCGAAAAATGCGATTTGAACACCGCTTCATCGCTGTCAGCATATCTAGAATGGGGACAATAGCGACTTTTTCAAGAGAATCGACAGCTTTTTTTATTGAAAAGCCTAAAAAGAGATCTTGCTCTTGTTTTACTCCACAGAGTTGGAAACTAAATCCCTATTCATCTCTACAAACTATTAACATTTTCTTACGTGACAAAAGGAAGGTGTCAAGGAGCGTGGGATGTCGCAGAGAAACCGTATTATACTGATTTTTTTCGCCTTCTATTTCCTCTGCGCGTTCATCGGTGGTCACTGGGTTTGGAGCCATAGCTACCAGTCATTACTCGACAAACATCAATCGCAGTTGGAGCGCTTTTCTAGCCATATTCAAAATAAGTTAGATAAATATGCTCACATCCCACACCTGCTTTCTAAGGATGAACCTTTGGTCGAAGCGCTACTTAACCCAGAAAACAGCGCACAACTTGAAATCACCAATCGATACTTAGAATCGGTCAATGGCGTCATTGAAGCGGCTGACACCTATTTAATAGACAAATGGGGAACAACGATCGCTGCAAGCAACTGGCGTAAAGAACGTTCTTTCGTCGGACGCAACTTTGCTTTTCGTCCCTATTTTAAACAAGCGATTACAGGGCAACGCAGCCAATATTACGCGCTGGGTTCAACATCGGGTAAGCGTGGTTATTACTACTCTTACCCTATTGTCTATGCTGGGGGGGTGCTCGGCGTCGTCGTGGTTAAAATGGATCTGAGTAAGATAGAGGACAACTGGCAACAACCCAACAGCGTTTTCGTAGCAAGTGACCCGAACGGTATTGTATTTATGAGCAGTCGCAATGACTGGTTGTTCAAAAGCCTGCAGCCTCTCGAAGAGCCAACTGCAGCAGAGGTGTGGGCAAGCAGGCAATATTTGAACACCACAATCGACTCACTTGGATTCGTCGGTGACATGAGCTTAGCGCATACCGAAGCGAAGCAAGGCTACCCCTATAACAAAGGGACACTAGTGGTTTCATCCTTACCTTTAGAAAACCTCAAACTCACTATCCGAGTGCTTTCTCCTAAGCAATCTGTCATCTGGTTCACTATGGGCTATTTGCTTGTTCTCACGCTTGTTTTTACTGTGCTCTTTCTCGTTGGGCAGCTCATTTATCATCGCCAGCAGCGGCATCGACAAATCGAACGCATTCAGCAAGAAGCAAATCAGAAATTGGAATATCAGGTAATGGCTCGCACCGCTGAATTGCAAGCAGAGATAGCACAACGTATCGAGACAGAGCAAACCTTACGCGTTACCCAAGACGAGCTGGTGCAAGCCGCAAAACTTGCTGTGCTGGGACAAATGTCGGCAAGCATCAGTCATGAACTCAATAATCCCCTCGCCGCCATTCGCAGTTTTGCTGAAAACGGTAAGCTTTTCTTGCACAAAGAGAAATATGAACGGACGGAAGATAACTTAACGCGTATATCCGCCCTGACCGACAGAATGGCGAACATCAGTCAGCAGCTGCGCTCTTTTGCTAAGAAGACCAGTGGGAATGAGCTGGCACAAACTCACCTTCTGCCCGTTATTGCCTCCGCAAAAGAACTGATGAAGCCGGCATTCAAATCAGCCCGAGTGACATTAAGTACCAAACTCATAGAACAAGACGTAGAAGTGCAGATCAACACAATTCAACTCGAACAAGTGCTGGTGAACTTATTGACCAACGCAATAGAAGCGACCAAAGGGCAAGAAAACAAGCAAGTCCATTTGTCTATCGAAAAAGATATACAAGCCGAACTCGTATGGATTTATGTCGATGATAATGGCACGGGGCTCGGTGAGTTCACCTTTTCACAGCTATGCGAACCCTTTTTAACCACCAAGCAAAATGGCTTAGGTTTAGGGCTCTCGATATCGCAACAAATTTTAGCTGGTATGAATGGCAAATTAAGCGCCCAGAATCGAGAGCAAGGCGGAGCTCGATTCTCCATTTGCTTACCTCTTATTTCATCACACACCACATAACAAAAGGATTGAACTATGTGTCAGGTGTTTTTTATTGATGACGAAGCCGATCTCAGACTGGCGATCGAACAAACCTTTGAACTGGCAGACATAGAAGCCAAGTTTTTTCCGGATGCAGAGTCGGCTTTGATCGCGATGCAACAAGGAGAAGGCTCGGGCGTGGTCGTCACCGACATCTGTTTGCCGGGCATTTCTGGTATGGATTTACTGACCACATTAACCCAGCGCGACCCAAACTTACCCGTCATCATGATCACAGGACACGGCGACATTTCAATGGCAGTTCAAGCTCTTCATCAAGGAGCCTATGACTTTATTGAAAAACCATTTGCACCTGAGCATCTGGTAGAAACCGTCAAACGCGCAATTGAGAAACGCAAATTGACGAATGAAAATGAGAAACTGCGTCAATCCCTGAAAGCCAGTCAAACCTTGGGACCGCGTATTATTGGAGAAACCGAAAGTATCCAACTGCTACGTGAAACCATCACTCACATTGCTGACACCGATGCGGATATATTACTGTTTGGAGAAACGGGGACAGGTAAAGAACTGATAGCTCGCTCTCTGCACGAACAAAGCTCTCGTCGGAACCAAAACTTTGTCGCGGTAAACTGTGGGGCAGTACCTGAGAACCTCATCGAAAGCGAGCTTTATGGTCACGAAAAAGGGGCGTTTACCGGAGCAGAAAGTCGTCGTATCGGTAAGTTTGAATTTGCACAGGGTGGCACGTTATTTTTGGATGAAATCGAATCTATGCCAGTTCAAGCACAAATCCGTTTACTGCGCGTTTTGCAAGAAAGAGTGATTGAGCGGGTTGGTTCCAATGAGTTATTGCCATTGGATATTCGAGTGATTGCAGCAACAAAGGTGGACTTAAAGCAAGCCTCTGAACAAGGCACATTTCGCCAAGACCTCTATTATCGCCTCAATGTGGTAACACTGGATTTACCGCCGATGCGCGAGCGTAAGGAAGATATTCCCGCACTATTCCACCACTTTTTACTGGTTGCCGCATCACGCTATGGGAAAACCTCCCCTAGCCTCTCCTCACAAGATTTGGCTCAGTTAATGGCACATGATTGGCCGGGTAATGTGCGTGAGTTACGTAACGCGGCAGAACGATTTGTTTTACTTGGGAAACTGATACAGCTAGGCGACGCTTCGTGCACATCTACATCCCCATCGAGCCTTTCTGAACAAGTGGCAGAGTTTGAAAAAGCAGCCATAGAGAGTGCTCTACTGGAGAACAGCGGGAGTATCAAGCAAACGATGGAACAATTGAATGTGCCTCGAAAAACCCTGTACGACAAAATGCAACGCTATCAGATAGATAAAGATCTATATAAATAAAACGCCGTTTGCGGTTTGTTGTTATATCCAACTTGAATCATACTTTTTACTAACGAGAGTTTAATGGTTCATATGGATATGACAGAGAAAATCAGGATACCCGTTATCACAGATACCGTGATGGTCGACGGTCATTATCAGGAAGAAAGGCGATCCGGTGAAGATCGGCGCAAAAATAGAAAGAAGTGGCTTGGTTACGAGCGCAGAGTCAATCCCGACCCTCGTAGACCTTCCTACAAGTCAATAAACGAAGAGGTGTGAATCGTCACACCTCTTTTGTTTTAACTGTTTCGGCTCTTACCGTTCACTTGCCCTGCCGCTACTTAGTAATGATTTCCGGTCCCATCAGCGTCGTTGGCAACCAAGTTGACACCCAAGGAACGTACGTCACGATAATGAGGAATAAGAACATCACCGCCACCCACGGTAGCGCCGCTTTAACCACATTCATCATCGACATTTTGGCGACCCCAGCAGTCACAAACAAGTTAAGTCCAACAGGTGGCGTAATCATGCCAATTTCCATGTTAACGACCATCATGATGCCAAGGTGAATCGGATCGATGCCCAGAGCGATCGCTATTGGGAACACTAGCGGTGCCACAATGATCAACAAGCCCGAAGGTTCCATAAACTGACCACCAATCAACAGCAGCACGTTCACGACAATCAAGAAAGTAATAGGACCTAGCCCCGCCGACAGCATAGATTCAGTGATCATTTGCGGTATGCGTTCTTCTGTCAGCACATGCTTAAGAATCAAAGCGTTGGCAATGATAAACAGTAACATGATGGTCAGCTTGCCTGCTTCATACAAGGTGTGTTTGGTGTCTTTATGAACGAAAGTCTGGAACACTTTAACTAAGGCTGGTTTACTATTTTGCTTATCAGCAAAGGGCCCCATGTCTTTGTATACGAAGTTGGCAATGAAGAAGGAATACACCGCCGCCACTGCCGCCGCTTCTGTTGGGGTAAAGATACCGCCGTAGATACCACCCAAAATGATCACCACCAACAACAGACCCCAGCTCGCATCTTTGGCGGCATCAAAGGTTTCTTTCCAACCCACGAAAGGCTGTTTGGGTAAGTTTTTGATCCGTGCGGCAATGTAAATGGCGATCATCAACATCACTCCCGCAAGTAAGCCTGGAATCACACCACCAAGGAACATACGTCCAACCGACACATCAGTTGCAGCGGCGTACACCACCATTACAATCGAAGGAGGAATCAAAATACCCAGCGTACCCGCATTACAGATCACGCCTGCAGCAAACTCTTTGGAGTAACCGTTTTTGATCATACCAGCGATAACGATACTACCGATCGCAACCACCGTCGCAGGGGACGAGCCAGAAAGTGCAGCAAACATCATGCAAGCCACAACTGATGCCATCGCTAACCCACCGCGAAACCAACCTACAATGGCAATCGCGAAGCGGATAATGCGCTTGGCAACGCCACCCGTAGACATAAAGCTAGAGGCCAAAATAAAGAAAGGTATCGCTAACAAGGTGTAGTGGCCAGCAAACGCGTTAAATAAGGTTTGTGCTACCGATGCAAGAGAAGCATCTGAGTGCATCAATAAGAAAAGAATACTGGACAGACCCAGTGAGATAGCAATTGGCACACCAATCAACATGAAGCCAATGACCATCAAGAATAACAACAGAATATCCATGATTTATTGCTCCTTGCGATCTGATGACGAAGAGCCGTTTGGAATCGCATCAGCGGCTTCGCTCAGTTCTTCTTTAAGTGCTTCCAACTCTTCTTCTGCTTCATGACCTGCAATCAAACGGTCTAATTTACCCGTCGCGATCTGCCATGTGATTTGTACAAAACGAAAAGTCAGAAGTGCCATACCAAGAGGTAAAGCAAAGTAAGGAATAAAACGAGGAAGCTTCTCATAGCGTTCCCCTTCGTTGAGCCAGTCCGCTAGAAACTGAAACATCTCAGGCATAGGAATATCGTCGGTTTCATACCATGCACGCTCAGTGACAAACGGATACCAGTAATTCCAAGAGCCGATTAACAGTAGAATGGAAAATGCCAAACAACACACAGCAGCAAGCAGTGCGAGGATCTTACGTTTGCCTTCAGGGACCATGTTAATGATGACATCAACACCGATATGAAAGTGCTTCTTCACACCGTAGGAGGCACCGACCAAAACCATCCATGCGAACATGAATACCGTCAACTCAAGTGCCCAAAGGATGTTGTCGTTAAAGACATAGCGGAAAATAACATTGGCAAAAGTCAGCAACGTCATTGCACCAAGAAAGAACGCAATCAGCGTTTCTTCAATCGCATCGGTGACTCGTCCTGCCTTGGAAAAAAAAGTCTGTTCCATAATTACATCACGTCATTATTGGGATAAAAGGGTCCCCCTCCTCCATATTGGAGTACGCGAGGACCAATCGTAGTGCTTAGTGCTTTTTACTTATGAACCCAAAGAAACTTGGGCTGTTTGATTATTGGTTGGAAGCAAGAGCGGCATCGATAAGATCTGAACCAATGTCTTTCTCGAATTTCTTCCACACAGGTTGCAGTGCCGTCACCCACTCTTGACGCTGCTCAGGCGTTAAAGTACGAACCACACCACCGGCTTCAATGATGTTGTTCTTATTAGCAAGGTTCACCTTGGTTGACTCGGCATTACGCTGAGCCGTCACTTCTTGAATAATGGTATTAAGCTGTTCGCGCTGATCGTCTGGTAACTTTTTCCAGAAATCGTTCGATGTCACAACTAAGTAATCTAGGATGCCGTGGTTGGTTTCAGTAATGCCATCTTGTACTTCGAAGAACTTCTTACCGTAAATGTTCGACCATGTGTTTTCCTGACCATCGATAACTTTGGTTTGAAGACCGCCATACACTTCTTTAAATGACATTTTTTGAGGGTTTGCACCAAGCTGTTCGAACTGAGCCACCAATACGTCGGAAGCTTGCACACGGAACTTCAAACCTTCCGCATCGCTAGGCAACATCAATGGCTTGTTGGCAGACATTTGCTTCATACCGTTATGCCAAAATGCCAGACCTTGCAAGCCACGACGCTTCATTGCATTTTTCAGCTTTTCACCGGATTCCGAGTTTTGGAAACGGTCGACAGCCGCCACATCCTCAAAAAGGAAAGGAAGGTCGAAGATGCGGTACTTCTTGGTGAATTTCTCAAACTTAGAAAGAGAAGGGGCAGCGAGTTGAACATCACCATTAAGCAGAGCTTCAAGCACCTTGTTGTCGTCGTAAAGCGTCGAGTTAGGGAAGACCTGCATGCAAACTTTGCCGTTCATCTCTTCATTTACACGCTTTTCCAGTAGCGAGGCAGCAATGCCTTTAGGGTGTTTATCTGTGTTCGTTACGTGACTGAACTTGATTACGGTTTCACCAGGGTCACAGTTTGCAGCAGCATTAAAGCTGGTGATGGCTAGAGCAGATACAGACAAAAGGGTTAGAGGCTTGAACATTATTATTCTCCTTGTTGAATCACATCCCATCCTTTCCATGAATACCAAACGGGCAGAGGGTGATGGGTACAGATGTTCAACAAGGAGCAAGTTGTAGACCAACTCAATTATCAACTTAAAATCAGTAAGTTAAATTAAATTCAAAAGTTAGCCAGTGCAAAAAGGGGTTAAATCCACCCATGCTAATCTGCGTGATGGGTGGAGAATGACACATTTAAGAAGAGCAGCTAATTTCCATCTTTTTCCCCCACTCTGGAGGCAGTTTGGCGTAGTCGTCCAACTCTGGCTGCTCGTCATAAGGACGCTTGAGCAATTCAGCCAGACGGCTTACTTCACTGAAGTCTCCTTCCTCTGCCTTATCAATGGCAAGTTGAGCTAGGTAGTTACGCAAGATGTATTTTGGATTCGCTCGACGCATCTTTTCACAGCGAGTTTCTGCTGATACGCACTCACCGCGCTCGTCCACTTCCAACTCACAGCGGGCAAGATATAAGTCTACCCATGCACTTGCAGCTTCTCGATCAATAAACAAATCAATCACAGCTTGGGACGAGTTAACGTCTAAGTTAGACAACTCACGGAAGAATCGCGTGTAGTCCGTTTTGTTTTGGTTTAACAGCTCAAACATGGCTTCGAACAAGCGTCCGTCTTCTTCTATTTTGGTCAAAAGACCGAGCTTGGCGCGCATCAATTCACTGAACTTCTGGCTAAGGCGCATTTCAAACTTTCCTAGTGCTGCCTCCAGATCTTCCCGCTGCACAAGCGGTGACAAAGAATGTGCTAAAGCCGAAAGGTTCCAAAGAGCGATACGTGGTTGCTGTTCAAAGGCATAACGCCCTTGGTAGTCCGAATGGTTGCAGATGTAATTAGGATCGTAGTCGTCGAGGAAGCCAAACGGTCCATAATCAAAAGTTTGCCCAAGTATCGACATGTTGTCGGTATTCATCACACCGTGGGCAAAACCATAGGCTTGCCAGTACGCAATCATCACTGAGGTTTTCTCCACGATGGTCTCGAACATGGCAGCATATGGTTTCTCCACTTCTAAACAATCTGGGAAATACCACTCGATGACTTTATCAGCGAGGTACTTTTGCTCACTAAGTTGGTTGGTGTAGAAAAAATGCTCAAAGTGACCGAAGCGAATGTGCGTTTCAGCGATTCGAATCAGTAGCGCGCCATATTCCATCTTCTCACGGTAAACAGGCGTATCGCTGTCCATCATGCCAAGCGCTCTGGTCGTAGGAATGCCTAACCCGGCCATGGCTTCACTGCACAGATATTCGCGGATCGTAGAGCGCAATACTGCCCGACCATCCCCCATCCGTGAGTACGGCGTGAGCCCTGCTCCTTTGAGGTGAATATCAAACCAAGTGCCATTTTGGTGTTGCATCTCAGCCAGTAACAACCCGCGACCGTCACCTAAATCCGGGTTGTACACGCCAAATTGATGCCCTGCGTACTTCATTGCCAAAGGAGCAAATGATGCAAATTCGTTTTGCCCTGCAAACACATTCAACAACTCTTCATTCGCGCTTTCTGGTAAGCCAAATTGCTTCGCTAATTCTCCGTTCCAAACAACCCAACGTGTGTTATCTAAAGGCTGTGGCGTGACATAAGTGAAAAACGCAGATGGCAGGTCACTGAAGCGATGGGTGAAATTAACACCTTCCCAGATGGACATAGTAGTTCCTTAATAAAACGACTTCCTAAACGTGAGTATAAGCGCTGAACAGGTTTCTCTTCAGCCACGAATTATTCATGGGTATTTACGAAATACCGATAACGACAGACCAACATGAGATGACTTCACAACGCGTCACTGTACTACGGGACGAGACAACTAAAGAAATAAAAAAGCCACTCGGCTGAGTGGCTTTAATGAATGAACAAGAGACGCTTATTGCTCGCGACGACGCCAGCCAAACAGCCCTAATAACAATAGTGCCCAGTAAGACAAAGCACCACCGCCACTATCCGAATTGTCAAAACTTAAGCTGCTTACCGAAGCCACCACTGACACATTCACTGAGCCAGTCGCCAAGCCACCATTCCCATCCGACACGGTGTATTCCAGTTGAACATTCGTCACTTGATCTTGAGGTGCTTGGTATTGGATCTTTCCATCCACCACACTTGCCGTTCCCACGCCGGATGGATTACTCACGCTCTGCAACACTAAGCGATCTTCATTGAAATCTAAATCATTAGCGAGCACGTTGATCATAATGCTCTTTCCAGACTCAACACTGGCGCTATCTTGATTAGTAACCGGCGGCGTGTTCTCAACATCAACACTAACCGTCGCGGTTGCAGACAAACCGCTAGGGTCCGTGACCGTCACTTGGAAGGTAAGCGTCTCTCCCGCCTTCGTTCCTTGCGCCACAGTAAACTTCGCGTTCACACTATTCGCATCTGAAATAATGGCTTTAGTACCCGTCGTTTGCTGCCATCTATAGTTAAGTGCATCACCATCAGGGTCAGAGCTTGAAGAAGCTGACAAGCTGCCTTGCCCGTTCGCTGTCATGCTACCGATATCAACTTCGGCATTGGCTGTTGGCGCTTCATTTTGACCATTCACACGCACTTGCACCGCCACTGGCAGCGATTTCAGCGCACCATCTGAAGAAACAAGACGATATTGGAAACTGTCATTACCCACAAAGTTTTCTTTAGGTGTGTATTGGGTGCCGCTCAATGTGCCATGCGTAGGTTGTTGAGTGTATTCCACATTGAATTGATAGCCAGGGGCAATAAAGTCATTCGACATAAGCGCAAGCGTTACAGGCACGTTTTTGTCCGTCGTCACCGTGTCCGTTTTAGCCTCTACGATATTGCTTGAATCAATATCAAACAGCGCGCCAAAAGGAATGTAAGAGAAGTTTTGACGCATTAAACCTGAAGAGTAAATACGTTCACGATCTCCTGCCCAAATCGTTGGCACTGTTTCTTGTTCCGTCGCTAAGGTGCTTCTAAAGTTATAGTTAGATTCAAAACGCCCGTTCTCAATTTCAACCACAAGCAAATGCTTACCTGCCGTTATGCGACTTGGTTGTTCAAACAGAATACGAGTGCTGCTACGAAGTGAGCCTGCCTGCAGAAGCTGCGCCTCATTTTGATCGAACTGCAAACTGAACGATTCAAATCCAGGATGTGGGAAACGCCATACCTTGTAGTTCATCACCCCAGCATTGTCATTAGGTGTCACATAAAGTTGCAAGCCATCCAATTCTGAAGCCACTTTAAGATCCAAAGAGACAGCCAAAGCGTCATCAGAGCTTGGGTAAACATATCCTCGATGGAACGAGTTTTGCCACGCCGACTTGTTTGGTTCACTTGGCATGGTTAGTGAAAACGTTGCCGAGTTTGATTCACTTGAGATATTTGAGATACGAACACCCGTGTTAAAGCCTGCTATGCCGATCAAACTAGGGTTGGAATCGTCAGAAATGCTCGTGCCACCATTTGGATAAAGATCTCGATCGTCGCTAGGAAAACCGGCTTCCAATTGTTTGCGTCCGTCAGCTTGCATGATCTGCACCTGCATATCACCGACATCGTTGAATCGATTTAAGATATTCACCGACGTTGCCAACACCCCTTCTGATACCAATGCTCGGTCGTACCCTTCAAACCGTCTATTCTCAAGGTAGATACGAGGACCGAACTCTTTAAGATAAGGATCAAGATAAACGAGCTTCACTTGCCCATTTTCAACCGAAGCAGATTCATCGCTGGATTGCGCAATGTCCGGCAGTACAAAGCCCGCAGCATGCTTACTCCAAGCGCTCATGTTGACCGGTGTATCTCCAGCATAACGGTCGCCTTCTTTCTTCGCCCAAGAACCACCCCCCATCACGCCCCACTGACCAATAGATGCATCGCTGTTGTAAGAGTACAAATCCGGTAACCCAAGCATCAGGTGACCAAGTTCATGGACGATCACCCCCAATGTGGATTGATGCGTCTGCTGAAAGTCAGCAAACACACAGTAGTCTCTGATGGTAGTTCCGTCGATTGACACCGCATCATGTGAGTATTTGTGCGGCCATATAGAAGGACGATCTAGCTGGTTTGCCGCCAAGTCCCCACCAGCAAAAACAAACATAACCGAGAGCTCTGTTGGTTCGACACGACCGCTGCTGTCGGTGTCGTATTGAGCTAAGTTGATGTATTGGTCTAGCTTTTGGTACGCCTCAGAAAAAACCGCCTTAAGCTTGGTATTACAAGCATCACCGCTGGTTTTGGTGCTACAGTTAGGATGGTTTTGGTTCACCGTGACACTAATAACGCCATCATCCGCAGTGCCATAGCTTTCCTTCGCTGGTACGACGCGATACTTCCCATGTGAGTTCTTGTCATAATAATCCACCACGCTTTGACGATTTTCGCCAAACACCAACTGTTGAAAATCGTTAACCATAGTCTGGTTATTAAACGACACCTCAACCACCAGCAAAGGCTGTTGAACCACACTCGATGAACTCATTGCTCGGTATCCTTGCTGAGCTTGGCGCATCAAGTTTGCACGAGCTTGGGGTTCTAGTGTTCTCAAAGAAGAAAGAGAAGGTTTTAATAGTACATCAGGGCGGTTTTTCGATACTTGTGGAGCGATTGCAGATTGTGTTTTTTCTACTCCAGTCGAGACAAGTAGCGGCTGATCCGCTTCTCGCTTGATCTCAGCAAAAAACCAAATATCACCGTCTTTGATTAATGCATTTCCTTGCTTATCTTCATGCCAGTAGAAACTAGCGGTACCGCGAACCAGAATTTCACTGACCGTCCCATCACTGAGAGTCACGGGTTGCCAAATAGGAGATGGGGGTGTGGTTGCCATGCTGTGACCAGAAATCAGCGCGGTCAACATGGTGAGTGCGAGAGTCTTTAACTTCAAACTACGGCTCCATGAGTTCGATGTGTAAGCCATGCATCTCATATGCAAATGATTACAACAAGTTATATATAGTGGAGCTATGAAATAGTACAGAAATCGAGAAGGAATGAAATGCTGTGACAGGAGTAGATCGAAATTATTTGCATTCGCTCACTAATTTTATAAAAAATGCGAGAGCCGAATAATCAAAACTCTCGCGTAAGCTATTAATATTAAAAGATTAAAATGCAATTAACCTGTTAAAACGTTATCTTCTGGGTATTTAATTAATGTCGGTTCTGGTCGCGCCAGCATGTAGGCTAGTGTCAATGGACCAATACGACCGATGATCATCACAACGATCATGATGTACTTACCTGGTTCCGACAGTTCTGCTGTCAATCCAGCCGTCAAACCTACCGTCGCAAAGGCAGAAATGGTTTCAAACATTACCTTATCAAACGCGGCTTTCTCAGTAATCATCAACAAAAACATCGCAGTGGTGAGGATAGCGCCACTTACCACGATAATCGCTAATGACTTGGTTACGGTTTGCCAATTCACCGTGCGTTTAAAGATCACAACATGCTTTTTCTGGCGCAAGAACGCCCATGTTGCCATAAATGCCACTGCAAAAGTCGACACTTTAATACCACCACCTGTAGAGGTTGAGCCCGCACCAATCAACATCAGTACGATCATCACTAACAAAGCAGGTTGGGTAAACTGAGCCAAATCTACGCTGTTAAACCCAGCGGTACGTGCACTTGCCGATTGGAAGAAAGCCGCTAGCCATTGCCCCGCAACAGGCAAAGACGCCATGGTATTTGGGTTATGTCTTTCCAGTAGCCAAAACAAAATAGTACCGACACCAAGCAATGCAGGTGTCGCGATCAACATGATTTTGGTGTGCAGATGCAAAAAGTGAAAGCCTTTACGCCAATGCAGCCATAAATCACCGATCACGGTGAAGCCCAAGCCACCGAAGATAAACAAACCCGCTAGGGTGAAAATCACCACCGGGTCGTTAACAAAGCTCATCATACTATCGGAGAACAACGCAAATCCTGCGTTATTGAATGCTGAAATAGAATGAAACAGCGCATAAAACATGCCTGTTTGCCAGCCCATTTCTGGCACCCAGCGGAAAGATAGGAAGATAAATCCAATGGTCTCAGCAATCAGAGCAAAGACAACGATTTTCTTGACCAATTTACGTAAGTTGACTTGGCGATCTTGCCCTAATGCATCTTTCGCAAGTGCTTGTTGACGCAAACTCAAACGAACACCAAACATATACAGCAGCACCGCAGACAGCGTCATCTGCCCTAGCCCACCAATTTGCATTAAGAACATCAATAGCACTTTACCCGCCAAGGTAAAGTGCTGCCCGGTATCTACGACACCAAGCCCCGTTACACTGATAGCCGAAGTCGCGGTGAACAAAGCGTCAGTGATAGAAAGCCCGGTTACAGAAAAAATCGGCAGGGTCAGCAAAACAGCAGAAGGCAATAACACACCGAGAAAGCTCAGCAATATAATGCGCGGTTCGCCACCTTTCGCTTTATCTCGTTTGCCATCTGGGGCGTAAAACACGCCTCTCTGATGAAATTGCTTCATAGTGATTTCAACTTGCTCGCAAGTTTGTCTTGGGGTCCCACAACAATGATGAGATCGCCGATCTCCAGCGTTGAATTGAGATCCGGTGCTTTGGTGATTTCTGGACCGCGTTTAAAGCCAAGCACTTGTACACCTTCCACCTTACATAAGGCTAAATCGCCAAGTGTTTTGCCCATCCAACGAGAGCCAATCACAAACTCTGTCATGGCTAAGCCACTGCCTAGTGGATGAAACTCCAACACACGTTTGTCCAGCATCTTACGCGCCACACGAATACCCATATCACGCTCTGGCATGATGACGTGGTCTGCACCGATTTTTTGTAGAACACGTGCTTGGAAGCGATCATTCGCTTTTACCCAAACCGATTTCACACCCGCTTCTTTTGCGATAAGTGTTGCGAGGATGCTGGCATTGACGTCTGCACCGATAGCAATCATGACCATGTCATAATCATCAAGCTTGAGTTCTGCGACTGTCTCTTCATGAGTACAGTTCGCTACGATGGCTTGGCTAACAAATCCCGCCGCTTCTTTCACTCGGTCTTCGTTAATGTCTACCGCCAAAACTTGTGAACCTGAATCCTGCAGTTCTTTACAAACGGCCAAGCCGAAACGACCTAGACCAATTACAGCAAATTGCTTATCACCAGTTTTCATTCGTGCCTCATTTATGCGTTGAATAGCAGGCGCGAAAGTCTGCGCCTATTCCTCACCATCTGCAAACATGACGACAAAAAATTGACAAAACCTTAACTCAAACCTTCGCGCAAGATCTAACCAAAGCGTAAGACACATTGAACGAGTTTTCCTAATTATTAGCAATTAAATCAAAAGAATAACTACATGCTTCACACTTCATCTGTGCATGGTTTTCGCTATCAAATAAAGAAAGAAAACTGAGACCACGTTGAACAAAAAGCCAGAGAGAAAAGAAAAAAGTAAAAAATAAGCCGCATCGAGGTGCGGCTTATCATGTAGAAAAGAGCTATCAAACGTTATTTAGCGTTACGTTTATCACCATTTTCGCGACGTGGACGCTGATCTTGCGGCTTACGCTTGTTCTTCGGAACATAGTTCAGAATCGAAATTGGCACAGGTTTTCTCGGTGCAAAACCTTCAATTTCTACACGCTCTAGCAAATGACCAAGGCGGCTTTCGATCATGCACAGGTTTTTGAAATCGTCTTTCGATACCAGTGAAATCGCCTCGCCCTCTGCACCAGCACGACCAGTACGACCAATGCGGTGTACATATTCATCGGCTGGGTAAGGTAGATCGTAGTTAATCACGACAGGCAAGTTATCAATATCGATACCACGTGCCGCCACACCCGTTGCCACTAAGTATTGGATTTCACCGGCTTTGAACTTCTCAATCAGTTCTTGGCGAACACGTTGGTTACGACCACTGTGGAAAGCTTCAGCCACAATGCCACGCTTCTCTAATTGAGTAACCAGTTTCGCTGCGCCATGTTTTGTCTCGATGAACACCAACACTTGCGACCAGCCGTTCTCATTCAACATGTGGCTCAGTAGTGAAGATTTCATGTCTTTATCAACGGTGGTGATCCATTGCTTAATGTTTGACTTAGACGCGCTGTGCTTTGCAATGGTGATTTCTTCAGGATCAACAATTGCATTCTTTGCCAAATCACGAACTGGGTTAGATAAGGTCGCGGAGAACAGCAAGCTTTGAATATCTTCTGGCATGCAATCGATGATCTTATCAATCGAATCAATAAAGCCCATATCCAACATTTTGTCAGCTTCATCTAGGACCAGCATTTCCACTTCATCAAAGTGAATAGCACGCTGACCGTAAAGATCAATCAAACGACCTGGAGTACTTACGACGATGTCTACGCCTTCAATCAACGCTTGTTTTTGCGATGCGTAATCCACACCACCGAACATCGCCATAGAACGCAATGGTAGATTTTTGCCATACGCTTCAATGCTCTGATGAACCTGAAGAGCCAATTCGCGCGTTGGCGTTAGGATGATCGCACGTGCACGCTTTTTACGTTGCGTTTCGCCGTGGCTCAGTTTTTCTAAGATTGGTAATACAAAGCTGGCAGTTTTACCTGTACCCGTTTGTGCTGCGGCAATTAGGTTGCTACCACGCAGAACAATAGGAATGGCTTTTTGTTGGATAGAAGTCGGTTTTTCGTAACCCAGCGCCTTCACAGCATCTGTGATAGAAGCACTTAAACCAAGCTTAGAAAATGGCATACAAACGTCTCAACGAAGAAATGGGCGCGTAGTGTATCAGAATCCGAACTAAGTAACAGAATCTATCTGTCTCCAGCAGAGGCTTACTGAAATCTACTCGTGGCGACAAAGAAATTCTATCCTTTTAATCAGTCATTCAATTGTTACAGCGTGATGATTTATTCGCCACTTCACGTTTCTTGTATTTGAACCTCGTTATGCTGCTAGGGTGTGCATCACTGGAAAACTTCATGGACATTTTATTACTGGTTGGATTAATCGCGCTCAATGGTGTGTTCGCCATGTCTGAGATTGCATTAGTGACTGCCAAAAGCGGTCGACTGAAAAAGTCAGCCGAACACAGCCCTTCCGCTCGTCTTGCTTTAGAGCTTAAGAATAACCCCACTCAATTTCTCTCTACTATACAAATCGGCATCACCGTCATTGGCATCCTCAGCGGTATTTTTGGTGAAGCAACCCTCTCAGTTCCATTCGGGCATTGGCTCGTCGCACAAGGTTTAGAACGTGAGATAGCAAATATCCTTGCAACGGCAATTGTGGTGGTCATGATCACTTACTTCGCCATCGTGATTGGTGAGCTCGTGCCAAAGCGTTTTGCACAAAACAATGCCGAACGCATCGCTGTCATCGTTGCCTACCCAATCCACTGGCTAGCAAAATTGACCACGCCATTTGTCATGCTACTGACCGTTTCGACCGACACACTGCTTAAGCTTCTACGCCAAAACAACGCAGGCGAAATCGTCACAGAAGAGGACATCTTTGCTGTCGTTAGCGAAGGTTCCGAATGTGGTGCTATTGAGCCTCAAGAACAATTGATGATCCGTAACTTGCTCCACCTTAATGACCGACTAGCACTTTCACTCATGACACCGAGATGCGATATCCATTATCTCGATTTAGATTTACCTCTCGATGCGATTTTGAGGAATCTACGTCAAACTCAGCATTCTGTTTGGCCCGTCTGCAAAGGAGGGTTAGATAACATTATCGGCACCGTTTCCTCTAAGGCGTTATTAGATGAATACGATGAGCTATCCATTTCTCGCTTAGCCAAGCTGTTGAAACGGTCGCGCTTCGTACCCGAATCAATGAAAGGTCTACCACTGCTCAATTACATGCAACAAACCAGTACCGAGATGGTGTTTATCGTCGACGAATATGGCGATGTGCAAGGACTAGTAACTCACTACGATCTGCTTAAATCCATCGCTGGTGAATTGGGCATGGCACCACAGCAACTCTGGGCAAAGAAACAGAAAGATGGCAGTTGGATCATGGATGCGCTGATCCCACTTAACGAGTTGAAGTACAAACTAACGTTGAACCATATTGAAGGCGAAGAAATAGAAGGATTCCAAACATTGAATGGTTTTCTGACGTGGTTAATTGGGCGCGTGCCGACTCAAGGAGAAACCGTCGAATATCAACAATGGCAATTTGAGATACTACACGTGAAGAATAATCGCATTGTCCAAGTCAAAGTCACCGAGTCGCTCTGTGAAATGAAAAGCGATTAAAGCGGAATAAAAAAGCAGCTTCCGGCTAGGAGGCTGCTTGTTAGATCAAACCAGTATTCGCTTTAGAATAGGTAAGTTGCACTTACGTATGCACTGCGACCTTTCTCTGAATAACCGTAGTAGTCGTCTTCATCATCAAGCTCGACATCAAAGATGTTGTTCAAGCCAGCTTTAAGATTGAGCTGTTGGAAGTCATAAGCAACACCAAGACCGACAAGCGTGTAGCCATCTACTGTTTTGTTCTCACGGCTTAGGTTTGTGATCACCTGTTCACCAACGTAGTTTACTCGCGCAAACGTAGTGAATGCGTCAAACACTTCCCAGTTCAAATCAAGATTTGCAAGATGCTCTGGCGTCTTCATGAGCGTATCACCCGTGCTCTTGTCTTTCGCGTCCGTGTAGGTGTAGTTACCCTTTAGGTTGATGCTGTCAGTAATGTCATACCAACCTTCAAGCTCGATACCTTTGATCTCTGCTTTACCGATGTTTTGGTAAGTGAAGATAGGCATTTTACCAACCGCACCAACTGGCTTGGTTAGGTCGCGTTCAATCTTGTTCTTAAAGTCCGTGTAGTAGTACATCAAGCCAACACCCATAGACGTGGACTCATAAGCAAAACCGGCTTCGTAGCTTTCTGATTCTTCAGGTTTTAGATCATCGTTACCCGTTAACCAACAACGGTTACCACAACTGATTACACGTACTTGATCGCTGCTTTCCATCATACCCGGCGCACGGAAACCACCACCCGCACCGCCTTTGAACACAAATTCATCGGTGAAGCTATAAACTGCATATGCTCTTGGACTGAAGTGACTACCATACACTTCATGGAAGTCTTGACGACCACCAAGTGTCAGCGCCAATTTATCGAGATCGAACTCACCCTGAACAAAAACCGCGCCTTGATAGTTATCGATGTCGCCTGATGGTACATCTCGGCTGTTTTCCAATTCAGAAGTACGGTATTCGCCACCAAACACCCACTCATGTGAATCACGCCACAAACCAGAAACTTTAAAATCAAGCGTGTTGTTTTGTAGCTCAACATCAGCAGCGCCATTGGTGTATGCCGTACTTGCATCATCAAGCTTCATATTTTCGCCATACAAACGTACTTGTGTATCCACAGATTCCCATGCACCTTCATGCGTCAGTCCGTAGTTCCAACGCGTTGAGTCTTGAGAATTTGTTTGCGCACCCGAACGAGGATGGACCCAATCCGCTTCACGCTCATCGTTGGTGTAAATCACATCGGCGATCAAACGCTGTTCATCAGTAAGCTGCCAAGCCATCTCACCAAATACATTGGTGGTGTCTTTCTTTTCTAATGCATCAAAGGTCGGGTTAGTATCGGTACGCCACGGATCTCTTGAAGAGCTTTCAACAATGATGCTGCCTTCAAGGTTTTGTGCGAGTTCACCACTAGCGTAAGCATGACCTTTAACACCATCACCACCGTCGCCTTCAAGAATGCTTTCGTATTCCAAACCAACAGAACCTGATGTCTCTTTGGTTGGCGACTTCAAGATAACGTTGACCACACCACCCATCGCTTCAGACCCATACAGGGAAGAAACCGGACCGCGAACCACTTCAATTCTCTGAACCGCAGTCAGTGGGATGCTTGATAAGTCAAAATCGTTACCACGAATCAAAGCATCTTGAGAGTTAATACGACGACCGTTAATCAAAACCAAGGTGTGCTTAGAATCCAGACCACGAATACGAATGGTGTTACGACCGTAAGCTGTACTACTCAACACACTCACCCCGGTAGCACTACGCACCGCTTCTGAAATGTCTTTTACCGGCATCTTAGCGAGATCGTCAGCGGTAATTACCGACACTGATGCCGGTGCAGTCAACTCTGAATGCTGTGTTAAAGACGCTGTCACAACCATGCGCTCCATTTCCACAACATCATCTTTATCGTTAGCAACTGCATGACCACTGAGTGCCGTCAAAAGTGCACCGGCAAGCACTGTCGGCATAAATGTGGGCTTTTTAACTAAACTATTCACTGCATATCCTTATATCTATTTTATAAATAAATTGAGCTCGCAAACTCTAATAAACGAATGTATAAATGACAATCATTACTACTCGTATTTACATTTAGATTTGAGCTGGGCTATATTTTTGAACTGCAACACATTGAAAAGCACCGAGTTGGGTAACATTCTCGACCCTTTCTGTCTTCAATTAGAAAGTGTCAGTCCAAGGGTTCACATCGTAAAAGCCACACCGGAGATGTATTCCAAATTGGGCTTTCCCGAGGAAGAGCAACAAATTCATAAGTCGATAGCTAAACGCCAGCGAGAATTCAGAGCAGGACGCAACGCGGCTCGTGCCGCCATACAAATGCTCTCCTTAAGCCAAGATAACGGGAACTCCCCGCTCATTTTGACGGGAAAATCCAGAGAGCCTTTATTCCCTCAGCCAATCAGTGGCAGCATCAGTCACACTGATGGTATTTGCCTCGCGGGTTGTGCATTAAAAAGTGACATCGCAAGCTTAGGGATCGACGTAGAACGCAATGTCCCCCTCGCCTCACACCTTTTTACAAGCATCTACACAGGTGACGAACAGAACTTAATCAAATCGTCTAGCCACCTACCTGATGCTCTGATATTCAGCATCAAAGAGAGCTTGTTTAAATGCTGCTTCCCCTTTGTTCAGGTGTATTTCGATTTTCTAGAAGCACAAATCACGCTGCTGCCTGAGAGTAAAAACTCAGGACAATTTCGCTTCGAACTGATTGGAAATAACCAAACCTCTTTAACCGCCAAATTGCCCGACCTTCCATTTCATGGCTACTACTGCTTCAACAAGCAGTTTATTTTCTCGCTGTGCTATTTCTCCTCATGAAGTCGTCATTCATTTCTATTCGATGACCTTTTTGATCACCATTTGCTGTCGTTCATTAACCAGCGGTAAGCGCTGCTCTAAACGCCACTTCCACATTTGTGGGATTGAAATACCTACTGTATCGAGTTGCCTTGCCTGCGGACCCAAGTACCAATAAGCATCAACCAATTCATCTAAGCAGGTAAAAGCATATGGATTCACGGGAGGCTTTTTCGGGATCAGTTCAAGAAACGAGCGCTGCTTTAGTAAAGGCTGATCCGTCGGGTAAATGCCATGTTCAGGGGCATTCAGTTCGCTAGATAAGATGTGTGGCCAAACTGATACATACTGCTCACCAAACTTGTGTTTCGCTAGCTCACCGAAGGTGCTGTGTTTTGCCATAAAGCCCAACGTTGGCGAGCACTTCAGAATGTGTCTTGCACCAACTAACACCACCACACCAAGCCCACATTTCGACGTTTGTTTTTCTACTCCTTCTGCCAAAGCTTGATCACGTTGTGCACTGAGCTTTGCTAACTCTTTCGAATGTTGGATGTCTTCCCAGCTGAACGATGGTTCGGTCAACACTATCTTGATCGGCACCTTACGCGTGCTATTTACAGCACGAACTCGCTCAAAGAAAGCACCGTAACAAGGATGCAACCAAGCGGGAAATGCGACTGAGTCCAACCACACCGCCGCTAATTCAGCTTGGGTAACCGTCTCTCCCGATAAGTAGTTATTGAGTAATGCTTGATGCTTGGCATTCCCAAATTCAATGAACAAATGGGAAAACGAACCATCCAATTCAGGTGCAAGTAAGGCTTCCGTTATCTTCTCGAACAGTTCGCTAAACCAATGAGCTTCACCGATGGCAACTACACTGCCAGCGTTAAGTTTGCTTTTGAGAAAAGCCAGAGGGGAAACCGCCCCCTCCAACAAATCCTTAGTTTTTGCTTTGGTTGAGGTATCAAACATCAAATCTCTCTCTCAGTTCTTCAACCATATGTGAACCAATCAAACGCAGCATATCTGGGCGCATCATTTCACGGTGAATACACGCGACATCGATCACTTTGAGCTCACCATCCATGTATTTGAACCATCCATTGCGATCAAGAAATGCTTCTTCTGGTGGCTTCTCCGCATTGAAAAACAACACATCCCCTTGATACTGATAATTGACGCTATCGCGTACGCGATGGTTGTTGTTAATGACCACTTCCACCATTGCCGTAATGGTTTCAGCACTCAGGTGCGCCATTGATGATCCTGCATCTTGTAAGATGTCGATCACTTCAGGTCGCGTTAGGCTAGAATGCAACGATTCATCAAACTCTACCCCAGCCATACGAATTAAGGCGCCAAGCGCTTTCTCTTCGCCAGGCGGGTGCATACTTTGCCATTGCTCCGTTGGGTAAGAGTCCAACAAGGTGACTAAGCCAACTTCTTGACCTTGCTGCTGTAAGATACCCGCCATTAAATGCGCAATCATGCCGCCAATAGACCAGCCTAGTAGGTGATATGGACCAAAGGGTTGTTCTTCTCGAATCGCCGCCACGTAATCCTCAGCCATTTCGGTCATTGATTTAGGTAGCGGAGAAGAAGGGTCACCGAGGTTTTTCGCTTGTACGCCGTAAAGAGGCACATTGGATGGAATAATCGGAGTCAAAGCCGCATAGCACCAACTCAAACCACCAGCAGGATGGACACAGAAAATAGCTGGCTTGCCCTCTCGTTTTCGCAGAGGCAGTAAGATATTGAGCGCTTCATCGCTTTCACTGCCATTTAACTTGGCCGCAATACCGGAAACCGTCGGAGACTCAAACACCGCCGCAAGCGATAGCTCAATTCCCATGATCTCTTTCACATGAGCAATCAACTGAGCAGCAAGCAACGAGTGTCCGCCTAATTCAAAGAAGTTGTCATCCACACCAACCGCCGGTAAATCAAGTAAGCGGCAAAATAGTTTGCATAAACGCTCTTCAACAAGGTTACTTGGTCCTTTTGTGCTCACTTGAGCAGACAAATCTGGCTTGGGTAGCGCACCACGATCCAATTTACCATTCGGTGTTAAAGGGAAGCTTTCAAGCTCAACAAAATAGCTTGGTACCATGTAATCCGGTAATGGCTCAGCAAGGTACTTTTGCAGTGCATTAGTATCAATTCCCTGCTCAAGATCCTCTACCGACACATAAGCAACAAGGCGTTTATCATTCTCAGTATATTCCTGAGCTAACACGGCAACTTGCGCAACACTTGGGTGGTTTGCTAAGGCATTTTCAATCTCTTCTAACTCGATTCGGAAACCACGAATCTTGACCTGAAAATCGCTTCGCCCACAGTATTCAATCGCACCATCTTCGCGCCAGCGCGCTAAATCACCAGACAAGTACATTCGGCTACCTTGTGGACCAAAGGGATTGTCGATAAAGCGCTCTTGAGTCAGTTCTGGCTGACCATAGTAGCCCATCGCCAACTGTCGACCTGCAATGTATAAGTTACCCACCACACCAGGAGGCACAGGATTAAGTTCGTCATCAAGAATATAGATTTGCGTGTTCCATACAGGACGACCTATAGGAATCGAATTCCCTTGCGTATTCGCCTCACTCGGCCAGTAAGTTACGTCCACCGCAGCTTCTGTCGGACCGTACAAATTATGCAATGGTGCATCAAACTCTTGGTAATAGTGATTGACTAGCTCCATTGGCAACGCCTCCCCGCTACAAAAGACTTGGCGTAGACTTTGGCACAATCTGGCATCTGCTTGTTGTACGAAAATTTGCAGCATTGAAGGCACAAAATGCAAGGTGGTGATCTGCTCTTTATGAATCAAATCTTGTAGGTATATTGGGTCTTTGTGTCCGTCTGGTTTCGCAATAACAAGGCACGATCCGACCATCATTGGCCAGAAGAACTCCCATACTGAAACATCGAACCCTGCTGGCGTTTTTTGTAATACCCGGTCTTTCGCATCAATTGGATATTGGTCGTGCATCCACAAGAGTCGATTGACAATCGCATCATGCGTAACGACGACGCCTTTTGGTTTCCCGGTCGAGCCCGAGGTATAAATCATATAAGCTGGTGAATGAGGTTCTGGCTTAACTTGAGGAGGCAACGGTTCTACTACTTTGTATATCGTAGGCAGCGTCTCATCATCCACTAGCTTTACATCCACCTCTTGCGGCAGTTTGTCTTGAAGCGTCTTGGTTGAGAAAACAAATTTCGGTGAAGAAGATTCGAGCATGTAGTGGATACGCCCCTCGGGGTAGTCAGGATCCACAGGCACATAAACCGCGCCAGCCGCTAAAATGGCTTGCTGTACTACAATCAGCTCTTCGCTTCTGGGGACACACACAGCAATGCGGTCACCAAGCTCAACGCCTTGCGCTGTTAACCAGTTGGTGAGTGAATACACTTTGCGAGCCAGTTGCTCGTAACTCAACTTCTGACCTTCAAAGATCAAAGCCGGAGCGTGTGGTGTCAAAATACGTTGGCGAGCCATGATGGCGGACAGCGTCGTTTCCGGCACTTCGCGAGCGGTATCGTTCCATGTCTCGACAACCTTCTCTCGCTCACCAGCCAGTAAAATACTGACATCACTCACTTGGCAATGAGAAGAATCTTGAGCTTCTGCGCTTGTAAAAAAGTCACTCATAAAATGGAACAAGCGTTGTTGATGCTCATGAATCTCTTTCTCTGAATACAGCTCTGGATTCGCATCCATATCGATGTGTAATTGCCCAGCTAATTCATAGCAATAGAAAGAAATGTCATCGACCGGTCCGGCTGATAAGTTGTGTGCTTTTGAAGTGAGGTCACCGAATTTATGCTCGTACTCAAACGGCATAATATTCACCAATGGACCAAATAGATTACGATGATCTTTTACCAAATTTAGCTCGCGATGAAGCTCTTCATAGCGATAGCTTTGATGACGGCGAACCGATGCAAATTCTTGGTTAACTTGCTTCACCAACGTTTTGATATCCAGTCCTGATTCAAAACTGACTCGTACGGGAAGAATATTGACGCGCATCGCCGGAGTTTGAATGGCTACCGAGCCCAAACGCCCCATCAGAGGCACACCAATCACCACTTCATTGGAGCGTGTCATACGGTGTACATAAGCCGCGATAGATGCGATAAGTACGCTATACCAGTGTGTTCTGCACTGTTTAGCTAACGACTCCATTCTCTGAAAGTCAGAGGCTGCCATTGCACCTTTTAGACGAAGGAAATGGTCTGAAGTCACTGTCGGCTTACCCGCAAGGTTTACAGTGTCAGAATGGTCGGCATAACGCTGTAAATAAAATACGCGATCTTTTTGGTATTTCTCAGAAGCTTTATAGTCATCATCTTCTTTCAAAAGAGCCTGTTGGTCTGCAAATTCAAGCTTCTCAAAGTGCTCTCCTTTAACCAACTGACCATAAACATGCGCCACCCGCCCCGCGACCAGCGACATGCTGTAACCGTCTATCGCAATGTGATGCAGTGAAAGGAACCAAACGTATTGATCATCGGAGAGCTTAAGCAATGCCATGATGAATAAAGGACCTTGTTCCAAATCGACAGGTTGCTTTAACTGATCTTTCATCCAAGTCACAACTGCATCAAGCGGTTTAACGTGTTGCGAAAAGTCGATACGTTCGACTTGCCAGTTTTGTCTATCTATCACCATTCGCGGTCCTTCGGTGGTAGTGACAAACTTAGCGTGCAACGAGTCGACTTCATCAATTGCCGTTTTGACTGCTTCAACAAAACAAGGCTCATCCACCTCGCCTTCAATAACCAGGTATTCGCCAGTCTTATAAATTGGATTTTCAGGGTCACGTAACTGAGCAAACCAAATCCCAGCTTGGGCATCCGTAAGCGGCAACAACTGCTCTGCCGTATAAGGTAAATCGTACATGTTCATTCCTTTGTCATTTTTCCGCTTTGGCTGTTAGGTCAGCTTCTTCTCGATCAGTCTCCACCAATCCTGCAAACTCGGTTTCGCTGCTAATTCCATAAAACTCACATCAAGGCCCGCCTGTTGCCAATCTCCGACCAGCGACATCATGCGTACCGAATCCAAACCAAAATCAAGCAAACTATCCTCTGGCGTCATCTCATCGGCCGGTACCTCTAACAGCGCCGCTAACTGTTGAGTAAGTTGCGGTTGCGACTGAGGAATCACAAAATCACCAGCTGCGAGTTCGTTCGCACTTGCCACTTGTTCGAGCAATTGCTGCTTGTCCAAGACATAACCGCATCGACCCGCCACATAGTTGAGCGCCATGTCATGATCGCTCGCTGAGAAGTCAGCAACGGCATCGGAAACCATGAAAGCTTTAATGTCTGTCATGAACGCTTCTGCCGCTGTTTGTAAACAACCGATGTGAGCATAAATACCCACGATAATTAGCTGATCACGCCCCGTTTCATCCATCATGGATTTAAGTGGCGTACGTTGAAACGCACTGTAACGCCATTTGGTGTAAACGGTGTCCTGCTCCGTTGGCGCAAGTGCTGGGGAGATTCGAGTAATGTTGTCATCCGCTTTTAAACCGGGGCCCCAAAAATCGGTCAATAAAGCGCGATCTTCTTGACGTTGGTCACCGGGCTGCGCGGTATAAACCACTGGAATGCCGGCATCAATACATGCTTGTTTGATCTCTTGAATGTTGCGAGTCAACGTTTGAATCAGCTCGCTGTCTGCATCGTAGAAATTGAGAAAGTACTGCTGCATATCGTGGATTAACAACACGGCACGATGTGGTTCTACTGACCAGTTAACGCGATTTTCTGGCTTCACTTTCGTTAGTGAGTAACCAGAGATAGATGGAATGGCCATTGGGCTTATCTCCAAAGTAATCAAAATGCCAAGCACACCAAATCAACCTTGGTGTTTCGGCCTTGGTTAAACGAGTTCGAGTAATTTATTTTTATTCACTTTACCTACTGGCGTTTTGGGTAATACATCAACAAAAACGACCATATCTGGGATCTTAAAATCAGCCAGCCCACGCCCTCGTAAGAAACGCTTTATCTCGATCGGTTTCGGGGCTTGCTGCGGGCAAACTAAGGCAGCACAACTGCGCTCTCCAAGGTAATCATCTGGGATGGCAATAACAGCAGCATCATGGACACAATCGTGCGCCAGCAAATGGTTCTCGACCTCTTCTGCTGCGATTTTTTCACCCCCTCGGTTAATCTGATCTTTGTCGCGACCAACAACTTTCAAATTGCCCTCTTCAGTCAGCAGTACCACATCGCCAGTACGGTAGTAGCCTTGCTCGGTGAATGAACGCTGATTGTGCTCTGGAGCCCGGTAGTAACCTTGAATGGTATAAGGTCCACGCACGAACAAAATACCTTCCGTACCTTGCGGGACAGGGTTACCTATTTCATTGAGTATCAACAGCTCATCAGCAGGTGACATTGGGCGGCCTTGCGTCGTGACAATCACGGACTCAGGATCATCTAGACGGGTGTAGTTAACTAGCCCTTCAGCCATGCCAAATACTTGCTGTAAGGTACAACCAAGTTCAGGTTTGATACGCTTTGCCGCTTCCTCACTAAAACGAGCCCCCCCAACTTGCAGCACTTCTAATGAAGTAAGGTCATGTCGAGTTCTTGCGGCTTCATCGAGCCACAATAGTGCCAACGGTGGCACTAAAGCGGCTACGGTAATTCGGTACTTTTCAATCAAAGAAAAGGCAGTTTGAGGGCTTGCGTCTGGAGCAAGTACAACGGTGCCACCCGCCATAAAACAGCCCAACGCACCGGGAGAACTCAATGGGAAATTGTGGGCGGCCGGTAAAACACAAAGGTAACGCGTATTTGGCGAGAATTGGCAAACCTCATTGCTCGCTCGCACACTGTATAGATAGTCGTAATGTGTGCGAGGAATAAGCTTCGGTGTGCCAGTCGTACCACCCGATAATTGGAAAAAGGCAAAATCTTCACCGCGATGAACTTGAGGTTCAACATTGTCTAGCAAGAGCGCTCTAAGGGCTACGCAACCAATCGGCATGGCACTCATGTCACCCGCCCAAACGATGTTCTTTAAGCCTGGTAATTCAGACGCTACTTGCAGCGCAATATCAGCCGTATCGACGCCGAGTTGAGGAGCAGTGATTAACGCTTTTGCCTGTGTAAAATGACAAAAGTATCGAATCTCCGAATAACGATGAGCGGGTAACGCAAGCACAGGTTGAACACCAATTTTAAGCAGTGCAAAAAAGCTAATGTAAAACTCGCCTATGTTAGGCAAATGCAAAACGACCTTGTCGCCAGATTTAAGATTCAGAGTCGATTGGAAACCAGCAGCTAACTTATCAACATGCTCAAGTAACGATTGATACGTCCACTGTCGCTCCCCGTCAACTAGAGCAACATGGTTAGGAGAAATAGAGACGCTTGCCTCAAGCATCTCTGGAATGGTTTGCTCTGTCCAAAAACCCGCTTGGCGGTATTGCTTTGCTAAACCTTCTGACCAAGGTGTAAAACCAGAGGCATTCATGCTTAAGCAAGTCATTGAACTAACTCCATATTCTCACGGATTTCAATACCCAGCGCGTTCAATACAGTACGCATTTTATTTCCTGTTTCTTCAAGCTCACTTTGTGGCTCAGATCCGGAGACGATCCCAGCTCCGGCATAAACTCGAATACGCTTCTTCTCAACTTCAGCGCAGCGGATAACAACAACCCATTCGCCATTACCACGAGCATCTACCCAACCAACAAGACCCGTGAAATAGCCCCTATCAAAGGGCTCCACTTGACTGATGAAATCGTAAGCTTGAGCCGTAGGATAGCCACACACGGCAGGTGTTGGGTGAAGCGCACTCGCCAATTTCAGAACGCTGGTATTGGCATCGGAAACCGTCCCTTCAATACGAGTCGAAAGGTGCAACATGGCTTTGGTTTCAATAACCGACGGCACCATAGGCACATAAAGGTTATGACACCAAGGTTGAAGCGCTTTTTCTACCGCATCGACCACTACCGCATGCTCATGAAGATCTTTGCTACTCTCCATCATGAGCTCGCCTTGCTGCTGATTCATTGATGCATTTTCACAACGTCGACGAGAACCTGCCAGAGGGTTTGAGCACACATGAGGACCTTTACGGGATACCAGTAATTCAGGGCTGGACCCCATCAAATAAGCGTCAGAATGACTACCGCCGATACGAGTAGAAAAGGTATAACCACCAGGATTTTGCTTGAGTAAGGTTTTGAGGAAGCGAGCTCGATCGATTTCATCTTGTGTATCCACTTGCATCGTGCGTGACAACACCACTTTATCAAGAGCGATGTTTTCTTGGCTGCAACGATGAGTGGCAAGCTCAACACTATGCATGTATTCAGTAGGCGTTGGGATAGGTTGAATAGAAGAAGGATGACAGTCGTTGCAACCATCGATATCTAATACTTTATCCGGTCTGATCGGTGACGTAGTGATCAAACGCTCAGGGACGATAAAGTGCACGGGATTATGTTCAGAAAACGGTATTACACCAACGGCAATAGGGTTGTCATTCCCCTCTTCCTTCGCCGATTCTAGTAATTTGCTAATGTGAGTATCTAACTCTGAGAATTTAACTTGTTGGGAAAATTCTGCAGCAATGCCTTGCGTAAGCAACGTCACCGTCGGTGAGCTAAAGAAGAACGAAGCGTCATCCGTATGGGCGTTGAGAAACTCTGTGAGCATAGTACTGCTTCCCATGGAGTTACGAAGCATAATCATCTCTCAAACTGTATTAAACATAGCGTCCTAAATGAGATTCCTTCTCATT
Organism: Vibrio sp. MM46; assembly: GCF_027587135.1. Classification (NCBI taxonomy): domain Bacteria; kingdom Pseudomonadati; phylum Pseudomonadota; class Gammaproteobacteria; order Vibrionales; family Vibrionaceae; genus Vibrio; species Vibrio sp. MM46. The sequence goes on along the minus strand of NZ_JAPPTO010000008.1, from coordinate 140,547 downwards.
TGAAGAATGAGACTACACACCTAGTTACAATTATTCAATCATTTTTGATAATAATTATCATTCGCATAACTTATAGTTTTATAAATTAATATTCTTAAACAAATAGAACCTCAAACAAACAATTCACCATATTTATATCTAAGTAACTTCAAATCTAAGCAACTTCAAGGTGGAGGATTCAGAGCGACTTGCCTTGGTTCGTATGCATCGTTAACAATTTTTGATTTGGATCCATAGCCAAAAAGAAAGGGCTGACGCCCTCAGCCGTCAGCCCTTTCTCAATCTTTATTTCAATTAACAGCGCATCAGTTGTTATCAACAAAGCCGTACTTCTTATCACTTAATGAGCGAATCTCATTGAAGCGGTCTTGCGTCTTCCCACCGATAATATCGACGCGTCTTTGCATCTCATTTACCCACTCCCGATCTTCCATCACATCACGAGGGAATACCGTTGTTCGTTGGTTATCACCCAGATAAAGAAAAGCATCAAACAAACCACCGACTTGGGCGTCCATGTCGTCCATCGCAGCAAGCTTATAACGGGCTTTTGGTAATAAATCGATAAACCTCAGATCAGCAATCGGACTTTTTGCGACCTCAAGAAGCGCCGGAGCTTTTACGTCATGAAATGTCTTCACCACTTCTGGTTCCGTCATTGGCCAAATCAAGTAGGTACTATTGGGAAACGCTTGCTCTAATCGTGTCGCCAATGGCCAAGCACTGGCTTGTGTTTTTGCAACGTAATCCCGCGGCGCATTCACCAAATGGAAAGCCCCAAAAATCAACAGTGCTTTCTGATTGTTTTGTATACGCTCAGCAGCAACTTGATAAAAATGATCCGTCTTGTTTTTAGCAGCTTGCTGCCATACCTTTTCATCACTCACAGTGCTCCAATCAAACGGTGCTTCGGCTAAATGCACATGGATTTTTTTCCCTTTAGGTAGCGTTTGATTTCGCACCTTTATCGCTTTGAAGAAATCGGCATAAGCATCTGGCATCCAAGCCATAAAGTAGATCGAACCTCGCAAAATTGAGCGAAGCTGTTCATCACTCACGTCCCCACCAGCTAAGTAGTTATCCAGTACAGGTTGGTACTTTGCATTGCCAAACTCCACCACAATATGCGTGACTTGATCTGAAAATGCAGGAGTCGAAACCAGCTCTGTTGCATAGCGCAAGAAAGCATCATTCCAATGATAATCGCCAATACCCACAAAGTTGTGTTGCTTAAACGCATTAAGAATCGCAGCGTCTGCTGATTTAGCTTGCTCGACCACTTGTTCGACTTTTTGCTCGGACAGATCTACCTCTGCGTAGTGTGGTAAATACTCACATCCAGCCAACCCGACAAGCCCTAACGTGAGCAACCAAGGTTTGATTTTCCAACCTAGTTTGTTCGTCAATTTCATTACCTCCTTGTTAACATTATGACAACGATAACAAAAATCATTATCATCTATCTAGTTTGGATGTGATATTTGCAGCACGAAGGGAGAGGGTTATGAGTGAAAACAACACAGAATTCAAAAGTAAACTGTGCCTAGTGACTGGTGCAGGGCAAGGTATTGGACTTGCCTGTGCCAAAAGCTTATTGGAACAAGGGGCTACTGTGATTGCCTGCGATATGACGCAAGCTCTGCTAGAGGAATTCAAACAATCTTTGCCAAAAAAACAGCAAGCTCGAACGTTGCTACTTCCCTTTGACTTAGCCAACACCACAGCCGTTCAGTATGCGTGTCATTATCTTGCTCAAGACAAGCTCATTCCTGACTACGTGATTACATGCGCCGGTGCGCTACATCTTGGTTCTGTTCTGGAACTCCCTCCTGAAGCGCTCATTAAAACATTAGACGTGAACCTAAAGGGAACCATGCTACTGACACAACAACTGGCGAAATTGCTGGTTCAAAATAACAAAAAAGGCGCGATTGTTGCGGTAGGTTCGAACGCAGCAGACACCCCAAGAGTCAACATGTCGGCGTATTGTTCGTCTAAAGCGGGACTTCATATGTGGATGCAATGTTTGGGGTTAGAACTCGCGGCATACGGCATTCGCTGTAACATTGTTAGCCCAGGCTCAACCAGAACACCGATGCAAGAACAAATGTGGAATGAGTCCTATGGAGAACGAGAAACGATTCAGGGTAACTTAGCGTCACACCGGATTGGTATTCCTTTGAACAAGATTGCAGAAACCAAAGACATAACCAATGCGATTGAATTTTTACTGAGTGAGAAAGCGGGTCACATTACCATGCACGATTTAAGAGTGGACGGCGGAGCAACTTTCTAGTTGCCCCAGATTTAAGAGAATGAGCTAGCCTAAGAACTTAGGATGCAGTCCCTTTTCTAGCTTACGTCTCACTTTATATGACACATCGCCTAGTGTGATTTTCCCAGCGTTATTGCGGTCGATCCCTGCATTCTGGCGATAAGCAATTGATCCTTGTTTAAATAATACATGAGCAGCGGGTTTACCAATAGCCGCAGGATACAGGATCGCCATATACACATCCTCAAGAGAAGACAGGCGGTTTCGGTAAGGCATAAAATACGCTTTCACATAATCGAGTTGCTCTAACGCACTCATTTGAGCAAGCTTCTTTGTGCTCGTACCAAGTGCTTCCGCGGTTGATGGCATAAATTGAATCAAACCCGTCGCCCCACTCCCCGAGCCGTTTTTAATGCTGGGGCTGAATGTCTCTGCTGTTTCAAAAGCCATGCAAGCCATCAGATGATTTGGATCGATGTTGAGATCTCGGGAAATATCATTCACTTTACTTTTAAACTCAGGAGATACGCGACTCCCCCAAGCAAGAGCATCTACAGAAGGCGTCGAAAAGGGCACAGAAACATGACCTTTCTTGTAGAAAAATGAAGATGAAGAGAGGATTTTTAGAATTTTCTGATTCTTTTGAGTGTACGTATCAGAAAGGGGAAAAACCTTATCTTTCTTGTGTTTAAGCTGCTTAATTTTTGTCAACTTATACAATAACTTAGAAACCGTTTTCACGATAAAACCACATTTGGAAAACATGCTCCAAACTGTAATCCATTTCTCACTTATTTAACATCGTTATCAGTAATAACGAGCAAAAGTGTGAGATGGATCTTTTGATTTTATAGAAAACATTACATTAATAAGTGGGGTTGTTGGAAAAGTATTCGCTGCACCTCCAGAATAACGTTCAGTTTGAGATTACTACTCAGCAATACAAAGACGGCTTTTCGTTATGTTCATATTAAATATACGACACAGTTGTCATTTTATTTTTACTTTAACAGAACACCATACTGCCAATTTTTTTTGAACGAAAGTCACACACAAGGTTCAACTCAATTCATAAATAAACTCTTTATTTACAGCACGCTACATTGTATATTAACTATGCATCTCAAACCATAAGATAGTAATAGTCATTAATTTCATGAAGTTAGAAAAATTTGCCGTAAGTACGGCCCTTGGGTTATTACTTATTGGATGTAGTCAAAGTACTAACATACAACAAAGCCCTATAGGGCAATCCTCACCTTTAAAATCCAACCCTGAAGAAGCTAGAGATAATAAAACCGAATCAATACAGACTCTAAGTTCAAAAACAGCAACTAAACAGGTTCCAAAAAATGTCGAGAAAGTCACCCACGCCAGAGGGAAAGACAACTCACAGAAGGTGGTAAAGGGAAAAACAAACAAACCGATAGAGAAGGCTCTCCCAGAAAACGTTCAGCCATCCAATGCAGATAAAAAGAGTTCTCAAAAGTTGGCTGAAGATAAGCAACCGACCCCTGCTCAGGATACTAATGACAATCTAACCGAGAAGAACCGTAAACCGCTTTCTTCAAAGTCAAAGTCAAAGGCGAATACCGCAGTGCAAGAATTTATTTTTCCTGAATTTTATGCGCCCACAAAATACAAACACCCACTACGTAATACTAAGAACCTCACGTTCATGATTGGTGAAGATTCAGAGGGTTCATACTTATATGGTGAAGGACCAATAATTTCAGGGGCTTATGAAAAATTCTTGAAATATGTAGAACACTATAAGTCGCTTGGAATACATCTCGATCGCTTAATGCTTCATAGCCCTGGCGGAGTACTAAACGAAGGGATAAAAATTGGCGAATATCTCTTAGACAATAATTGGAAGACTGATGCAGACAAATACATGCGATGTTATTCAACATGCGGTTTTATTTATGCGGCTGGTGTAAGCAAGAGAATTCAAGATGGAGCAGAGGTTGGGTTTCACCGCCCTTACATTCCCCAAGTTGAGGATACTCCCGAGTTTATTGAGCGAGTTTACAACGAATATCAAGGTTACTGGCGAGCAGTCGGAGGCTCTCCAGAGTTATACAACAAGTTTATGCGAGAGTATGGTCGTGAGGACATGTACATACTCAACACACACAATATTCGCAGATATATGCATGTAGAGAAATATTAATGGCAATCAAGACTCTAAAACTGCCTGAGCATTTATGGCTTAAAGTCATGCTTTTTGTAATGGGTGCAATGATTATCCTATTTAACGTGAAAGGTTATGAAGTACTTTTTCACGCAGAGCCATTAGTTCCGTTTATTCCAATTTCACCGTTTGGGATACTACTAGGTTGTGCAGAGATTGCTGTACTTGCTTGGACATCTGCAGTGATAAAGGAGTGGAGTGTATCTAGCCGAGTACTCAAAGCATCTATGTTTCTTCTTGTCCCATCATTCTGGTTTCTTTGCTACTCAGGTGTAAACAGTTATTTAGACTCTCTAGCAACAGCTGAAATACGTAAAGTAGAAGAAGCAAAAAAACTTACTTCAAATAGCGAAGATTATTTGAGAACTCTAAGTAGTAACGTTGAAAAATATGAACGCCAGCTTACAGAACTACGAACCGAGCAATCTGTTATCAACGAGCAGATTTCTATAAAAAACTCTCAGATTCAAGACCTTAATGCAAAAGCTAGTGCTAGAAGACTAAAAGCGCTTGATTGTTCATTAGTTCCTGACTGTGCATCTTCCGTTGCAGCATTCGAAGATCAATCAGATCGAATCGCAAATGATGTAAAAAGTCTTGATATCACTCGCGCTCAAAACCAGCAACGCCTATCAAAGCTACAAGACGATCTTGATTCATCTCAAACTGAAATTGACAAAATCAAACTAGCCAACACTCAAAACATGAATGAGTTTGCAGGTACAGAATCTGGCTTTATATTGAAAAAAGCAGCTTATGAAAAGGCTGTAGTTTCTATTTTATCAATTGCAAATATCGAAGTAGAGCGACCTTTCGACTTATTCATGATGTTAGTATCTGGGCTCATCTACCCCGTTTACTTTCTTTTAAACCTATTTATTTCTCTCAACTCTGAAGCAAACAGAGCAGCAAGAGAAAAACGAATTGAGAGTAAGAAAATAAAACATACGCTACTTCAAAGTATCGCTCGCTATCTAAGAGCTCGAATGCTAAGGAAGAAAAAATCCAGCTTAGATAACCTTGCAGATAGCTTCAAGCTAAGAAGAAAGCGTAAATCAAGAAGAGAGGTTACCTATAAAAGGATGATGAAATACTTCCGTGTATGGGCACACCGACGTAAAAAAACCAAAGAAGTCGCAGTCGAAAAAATTGTCGAAATCCCAACAGAAGTCGAAGTAGAGAAAATCGTAGAAGTAGAGGTACCAACAGAAGTAGAGGTTGAAAAAATAATTGAGGTCGAAAAAATCGTCGAAAAAGAGGTAGAGGTCGAGAAAATTGTTGAAGTCGAAAAAATCGTCGAAAAAGAAGTAGCTGTAGAAGTTGAACGTATTGTTGAGGTACCAACAGAAGTTCCCGTCTACGTAGACAAGATCAAAAAAGTACCGGAACCAATGTTCATTAACGATCCGCAAATCATTATTCATGAAAGAATCATTCCTGTTCCTGCAGATATCACTGGACAAGAATTAGAGGAATTATTAAATGCGCAGCCTCGACTTAACTCAGCTACACGAGATTCGAAGACAACAAGCGATCAAGAAAGCGAACAAACCACAGACTTCGACTTCAGAGATCTCGATAAAGCCATCTGACGAGGGAAATTACTCTCATAGTAACTCAAAAACACGAAAGGATGATGAGCATAAATTAGAGTCTAAAGTTAAAGATTCCGAGCTGATGAATGGGAAAAACATCGAAGAAGAGACTGCTTTAGAACAAAAAAAACTAAAACTACTCAAAGAAAAAACTAAAACTACCTATGCTGCGCTAAATGAAGCAAACGTAGCCAGAAAAATAGAAGAAGCGAAACGGAGAACCGCTCTAGCAAAAGCAGAAGCTATATCAGTCGAGTCAAAAGCCCATAAAGACAGTAACGATGGTGCATGGAACAGCAAAGTAGACAAAGCATTGCGATGGTTGAGAGTAGCGTTTCTCACTCTACTGTTGCTAACACTTTTATTCGCTGCTGCTTTAGGGTTGTATTATTTGTTCCGAATGGTGACGGAAGAACCAATAATAAAAACAGTAACAGAGACCGTAACAGAGACCGTAGAAAAAGAAGTTATCCCAGAAGAGTGTACCCAAGTTAGACGTAACGGGAAAATCTACGTCAGCTGTGATGGTGTAACCGTTCAAGGAGCATCAACCCTTGCTGAAAGTGGCGTTGAAGAAATCCCTGAACTGATTGAATAACGTTGCAACATAAGGCTCATATACAATATGAGCCTTACCATCTCCGCTATTTCCCTGCTCTAACCCCTACGAAAATTCCGGCAATAATACTCAACACTGCGACCAATCCTGCGGGAGAAAGTGCAGGTAACGCAACCAGCAACTGTGAATCATTACCGCCACCAGCCATCACCGCACCGAATCCCATCAAGATTCCAGCAGCCAAGTGACGCATATAGTGTTTGGTTGCAGAGGGTCGAAATTCAAAAGATTTTTTAGCGATTGCCGCTATCACCATGCCCCCGATTAATGCCGACATTAACGCAAAACGCTCAAAATGAGGCCATTTCATGTCATTTTGATGCCAAATAGAAAGACTCATGTCTTTAAGCAGCCCACTCGGTGTCCAGTGCGGCTCATAAACAAACACTAATCCTGCCATTACTCCGATTCCAAGCATCGATGCCCACAACACTTTGTCTTCTCGATTGAGTCTCCAAACGAACACAACCAACAAAATAGATAAACCAATTAAAGCGGTATATCGATACAAATGAGGAAGAGTGACCTCTCGACCAATCACATTAGACGGAATCAGACTAGAAAAGAACACCCAAGCGATAAACCATCCAAGTATCGTTGAGAGCATGACCAACTCGCCGCGAGCAAGGCGACTTACTGTTGAAACGCCACATCCACTGTTGAATGCCGCCCCAAGACCAAATAAGAAACCGCCAAGGGCAGAGTAAAGCGTGGGTTGAAATGCCGTAAAGTGGCGACCTTCATCGAAAAAATAAGCAAAGCCTACTGCCATCCAACATAAAGTACCGCTCAGTATGATAGCCATTAGAAACATTGGCTTACCTGATGAAGCTTCTTTAACTCCTCTCACCATGCATAGCCCAGTGGTTTGCGCTAAATAGCCTAAGATCGCAATACAAATTAAAGAGAGAAAAAACAACATAACGCCCTCCATATCGAGTCATTTTTTAGAGGCGTGTTGGAGAATCATTGATGACTACATTATTAAAACTATAGACACAGTTTTGGAAATCAACGTGTTTAGAGAGATGAATTGGCGTTATAGCTCACGAGTTGATGGCTTGAGTATTTGAACGCCAAGATAAGAGAATGATTTGAGGATGCTGAACTGTTACTTCTTTTCAAAACACGATGTGGACTTCGGTGCGGGTTCTCCAGGCCAATACGACAGCCAATGCGTTAAGAGCGCTTTTTGTTCCCTCTCCAACGAGAATAATGTCTCGTTAACTCTGTAAACTTGAATACCATACAGGTTACTTAGATCCCCATTAGAATAGGATTTAAACTGCACATCTAAACGATCGCCTTGAGCGCTCGTCGAACACACAATCGACTCATCCAACTGAAAGCCTTTTGCCTCAAGAGAACAAGAGCCTTCCGAAATGCTCAGTTCGTATTCTGCCCATGTACTCTGACCTGCTGCATTCTCACCTAAATCTAACTCACATCCATAATAGCCATCCCAAGAAGGAGTTAGCGAAGCCGATGCAGCAAAACTCAATAAAAGCGAGCTTAATAATTCGTTCATATCCTAGCCTATATACCCTGCTTGTAATCCCTTGTGGTACTTACTTGTCACTTTGCTCGAAATTTCACTTAATGTGATATTGCCATCTTTGTCTTTATCAAAGCCTGAGTTCTGCTTGTAAGCAATGGTGCCTCTTTTGAACAACGCATAAGAAGTCGATTTACCAATTGCTGCGGGGTAAAGAATGGCCATATACACATCTTCCAACTTATTAATACGCTTTCGATACGGCCAAAAGTACTTCTTAACATAATCAAGCTGTTTAACAGCAGTCATTTTGGCCAATTTTTCGGTCGTTGTCCCAAGCCCTTTGGCTGTTGCTGGCATAAACTGAATAAGACCCGTAGCCCCACTTCCTGCGGCATTCTTTATTTTCGGGCTAAACGTCTCGCCAGTTTCAAACGCCATACAAGCCATTAAAAAGTCAGGGTGAATATCCAACTCCTTACACACCAACAGAACCTTCTGCTTAAACTCTGGTGAGACTTTTGCGCCCCAAGCAATAGTTTGAATGGACTGAATGCTTGGCTCCGCTTTCTCAACGACTTGGTTGTGTGAAGTAGAGAATAAAGAAGCAAAACTCTTTGCCTGCTCTTTTGGTTTAACAAGAAACAGCGACAACGCTTTCCACGTTTTACCTTTCACATCAATTAAAGAGTCTGGCCTTCGAAACTTCAAAACCTCTTTTTGAAACCAGTAAATACGTTGCCGTGTGTTCGCACCACATAACCCATCTACCGACAGCAACCTTAATGGACCTATCGTTGCTCGATTGAGCGCCTCTTGCACTAACTTAACATCTGCCTTTTTGTTGATGCCCTTTAAGCCAACAGAATGAGAAAGTTTCATCGTCACCCTCCACTAATGATTGATGACGTGAAACTACTAAAAATGTACTAAACCTTTGGCGCAGAAAACGGAAAATAGAGTCGACTTCACCCTAATCTGCAACTATTTTGTCAATCAGTAACCTTTCCTTACTGACCCTAAGATAAAAACTAAGATGCAAGACGCACTGATCAATTGGTATCGACAAATACATCGCGCATTTGTTGGCGAGAATGCACCATCGAACGCCTCTCAAGAACAGCTGATGTTGCTGCAACATCACATATTAGAACCGCTTAGCCAACTTGGGGAGCTCACTATCACCTACGGCTTTACCAACCATAAGCTTCTTCGCTTTTTGTTGAGAAACAGCCCAAGAGACATGAGCCCAGATATAGATCAGCATGCTTCCATGGAGCTCAACAGCCAAGGAAATCGAATTTGCAAGCGAGATGGCGCTGCCTGTGACTTCTATGTACAAGGTTATGAACAGCGAATGGATGAGGTCGCAAAATACATTTGCATGAGCCTCGAATTCGATCGTCTCTACTTCTATGGAAAAGACCGCCCTATTCACATCAGTGTCGGCCCTGAAAACACACGCTATGCACTGATTCGAGAAAAACGCAGTGATGGACTTCGCGTAAACAAGAAAAGTGCAAAAGGCAGCGCCACACGGACCTTATTCAATAACTTATAATCGAGGAAACATCATCGAGGACATGGAATGAATGAAGAACAGTTTGCTGAGCTTATTGCGCAGATCAAAGTAGGGAAACAGTTGCCGGACGCTATCTACCTTCATAAAGATGCCTTGAGCGCCCTACCGACAACTCTCACTCAATTCATACCTGCGGTAGCAAAAGCCGTTAGCCTAGATGATGAACACTGGAATCTAGTGAAACTGTTTAAAAAAGAATTCCGTCTATCTTTGCTTCACTACCCTGACTTTTACACTGACTCCTACCCTGCGCTTAGACAGAGCTTAAACGTCGACCTATCTAAATTAAGCCATAAAATCACAAGCTACTCGGATTCTGACAACCCACCGATCCTTCATCGCAAAGAGACCATGATCTTGCCGGAATGTGAGTACTTTGATCATTTCACTTCACTCACTCAAGAAGGTGAAAACGCGGGGCTGTATGAGAATAGCCGACTGATTGGGTTTAAGCGTTCTTGGGACAACCTCATTGCGCGTCATGGCTATGAACTGGTCGACGGGCGTTTGTTCCGCAGCTCTGCTGTCACTCAAGTCGAAGAAACCGGAATTGATAGACACAAAACAGCACTCGTTCGCCATGAACTGTCTGCACCTATGAAAACACTAGTAAAGCATGGCTACCTAGAAGGCTCACATTCCATTTTTGATTATGGCTGCGGACGTGGCGATGACTTGCGAGAACTGGAGGCACATGGGCTAGATGCGCTTGGCTGGGATCCTAACTTTCAGCCTGATAACGACAAAGAGAGTTCAGACATCGTCAACCTTGGCTTTGTTCTAAACGTAATTGAAGACCAAGATGAACGTCTAGATGCTTTGTTAGGCGCTTGGGAACTGGCGGATAAGCTTCTCGTTGTTTCTGTAATGCTTGCCAACGAAAGCTACATTGCCCAGTTCAAACCCTATAAAGATGGTGTAATTACCTCTCGTAATACCTTTCAAAAGTATTACGCTCAGTCAGAGATAAAAGCTTATATTGAACGTAGTTTGCAAGAGGATGCCATTACCGTTGCACCCGGCATTTTTTACATCTTCAAAGATAAACTCGAAGAGCAGCAGTACTTACAAAACAAATACAAGCGCCACCATAAATGGCAGCAACTCACCTCTCCAGAGCCTGTCGAAGCAAAAGATAAAACCAAGCTCCTCATCACCCAAAACCAAGAACTGTTCGACGCATTTTGGAACACATGCTTAACGCTGGGCCGTATACCTGCTAACGAAGAATTTGAGCAATCAGACAAAGTAAGATCGCTTATCGGCTCACATAAAAAAGTGTTTGGTCTGTTGCAAGAAATGTTCGACACCGAAGAGTTCGAAAAAGCAGAAAAGCGCCGCAAAGAAGACCTGTTGCTTTACTTTGCGATGGGACTGTTTGAGAAAAGAAAACCTTATACGCAGCAACCAGAAACGCTCAAGCACGATATCAAAGCTCTATTTGATGATTATAAAACCGCACTTAATCTCGCAGCAGAATTGCTGTTCGCGATAGCCGATACAGACCTAATCAACACGCAATGTGAAAAGGCCCACAAGCAATTACCTGCAAGTTTATTGAACGAGGGGCATTCTCTTATCCTACATCGTGACTACATCAATGATTTACCACTCTTACTGCGCACATACGTAGGTGCGGGTTTACAAATGTATGGCGAACTGGATGAAGAAATCGATTTAATCAAAATCCATATCACATCAGGCAAGCTAACCTTAACCGCTTATGACAACTTCGAGCACTCAGTGCCATTTCTGGTCGAGCGCATCAAAATAAAAATGGCAGAACAAGATATCGACTTCTTTGATTATGTAGATGAGAAGCGCAGACCACCTCTGTTGAACAAGCATCTCTATATGCAATCCGAACACGAGAACTACAAAAAGCAGCTGAGCTTTGATAAGCGATTAGGGAAGTTAATGGAGTTTGAACCAACTGAAGAGACTCAGATGGTTCGAGCGGAATTTGAGGTGCTTTTAGGCAAACACAATAAGGAAGTCAGAGGATTTACAGTAAGCACGACTGCATCCGGTTAAACCTTCAGAAAAAAACTGTCCTGCCATAGAAATCTAACCTGCATCCTTGTAAAATGTCACACTTATTTTGGCATACCTATGTAATAATTCGCATAGATAACACCAACACATAACAAACTCCAAGATTAGTTTGTCAAAAAATGACATACCATCTATGTTTTATGTCATAGGCAAATAACATAACCTTAGAGCTAACTATGCAAAATCAAGATTCAGGCTATTGCTACTCCTTTCCTGCTGTCAGAGGTATTCAAGCAGGACGTCCCTTTTACATTGCGACGTGCCCTCTTAGGATCATTCCTAAAATTTTCAGTTACAACGAAGACGATGTTCCGCCTGAGCTAAGAGCTCAACGAACGTTGAACAAAACTCGTATTCCTGAAATGGTTAAGTACCTACTTGATAACCCAAAAGATTATGTTTTTTCTGCTCTAACAGTATCTGTAGGTGTCGATATATCATTTGAAGATCATGATGGTGCTCCGAATTTAGGAACCCTAAAAGTTCCTATGGATGCACAAATCTTGATCAATGACGGACAACATCGTCGCAAGGCAATTGAAGAAGCACTGCGAGAAAATCCGGACTTAGGTCAAGATAACATCCCAGTGCTGTTCTTCATTGATGAAGGACTTACACGCAGCCAACAGATGTTTGCTGATCTCAACAAATACGCGGTAAAGCCTAGCCCGTCTCTGGGTACGCTGTATGACCATAGAGATGAAAGCTCCGAGCTTGCTCGCGAATTGGCAACTAAAGTTAAGCCTTTCATAGGTTTAACTGAAATGGAGAAATCCAATATCAGCCCTAAGTCGAACAAACTATTTACTTTGAGTAGCATCAAACAATCGACTCGCGCACTCTTGAGCAAAGGCCCTAAAGACGGCTTTAGCAAAGAAGAAAAGCAACTTGCTGCTGAATTTTGGGAAGAAGTGACTCGCCACATCAAAGATTGGCAACTAGTCATTGATAAAGAAGTATCCCCAGCACAACTTCGCCAAGAATATATACATGCGCATGGAGTTGGGTTGCATGCTATAGGCGTATTAGGGAAACACCTACTGTGCCAAGAACCAAAACAATGGAAAGAAAAGCTTCAGCAGTTGAGCAAAGTTAACTGGTTAAAAACCAATCCGGACTGGATCAAACGAAGTATGAACCACGGCAAACTAAGTAAGTCGACACAGAACATTCAACTTACTGCCAACGCACTAAAAATTGAACTTGGGTTACCACTAACCCCAGAAGAGAAAGCTCTAGAGAAGCAGTTATCATGATACACGAGCTAAAACTGGCAGAAGACCTAGCCGAATACGAAGACTTTATCAATGCAGAAGACTTCGCAAATAACAAACTAAGCCACTACATTGCAGATGTGCAGCGTGTCTACTGTGCCGACAAACGCCCATGGGTAATTGGCTACAGTGGTGGTAAAGACTCATCGGCAGTCATGTCGTTAGTTTACTTGGCATTACTTGGCTTAGAACCAAAAGACCGCCAAAAACCGGTTTTTGTTGTATCTTCAGACACACTTGTTGAAACACCTGTTGTTGTTAACCACATCAAAGACTCGTTAGCCGCTATCGAGAAAGGCGCAAAGCGCGATGACTTACCGATTACTTGTCATACTGTAGTACCCAAAGACAATCAAACTTTCTGGGCAAACTTACTTGGTAAAGGATACCCTGCGCCAACACGCTCTTTTCGTTGGTGTACGGAGAGAATGAAAATTGATCCTGTGAGCGACTTTATTAAATCGAAAGTCTCTCAATTTGATGAAGTTATTGTTGTTTTAGGCTCACGTAGCCAAGAAAGTGCATCACGTGCACAAGTCATCGCTAAGCATAAGATTGATGGCTCTCGTTTAGCAATTCACACGACACTTGCGAATGCGTTTATCTTTACCCCGATTGACACTTGGGGTGTTGATGATGTTTGGAAAATACTTCGGTTATGTCATCTAGAAACCAAACAAACCCCTTACGGACAAAAAAACATTTGGATCGACAAATACGATTTGGAATGGGAAAACCCATGGGGCGGTAAAAACCTCGTACTCTGGAACCTTTATAAAGATTCATCTGGTCAAGGTGAGTGCCCAATGGTGATTGATGAAACAACTCCATCTTGCGGTAATTCGCGTTTTGGTTGCTGGACTTGCACTGTAGTAACTAAAGACCGCGCAATGGAAAGCCTTATCCAAAATGGAGAACAATGGATGGCACCTCTTCTCGAGTTCAGAGAAGAATTAGCTAGAACTAATATCCCAGAAAACAAAAACATCTACCGAAACTTCAAACGTAGAACAGGGAAAATTCATACCCAAACAAAGAAACTACCTACGAATATAACGAATAAATTTGAGCATAGAGACAAAGTTTATTCCTATGTTAAAAGTAATTACCCTCAAGAACACGATTACCCAGTGTTTTTTAAGGAAGAGGGCAACGACTTAATTCAGATCTTCCATCAGGAGAATAATGAAAATGTTGGCACACTTGTCTTTAAAAAAGACAAAAAGAGTGACAGCGAACGTTGGTTTTGGAGAATAAATGAACACTCCCCAGGTCCATATTGGCTAAAGTATCGTCGCCAGTGGTTAAAAGAGTTACTCGAACTTAATAAAAAGTTTAAATCTGATGGTCATGAAGTTGAGCTAATATCAGCTCCTGAGCTCCATGCAATACGACAAGAATGGTTACATGATCCAAATGAACCTGACTGGAACGACTCACTGCCAACAATTTTCAGGGAAGTATATGGTTATGACCTTGATTGGGTATACGACGACAATGCAAGCTTTGGCAAAGGGGATGCACAGCTTCTTGTGGAGCTCAGCAATGATTATGATATCACTCCGGAAATGATCATGAAGTTAATTGAATTGGAAGTTTCAATGGAAGGCTTGAGCCGCCGTAGCGGAATTTCCAAAAGAATTGAATCATTATTAAGACTGGACTGGGGTAGTCTAGAAGATATCAAAACCAAACATATTTCTCGTCAAAGTATCGCTGAATTCGACATGTATCGAAAGGACATAGAACGCTATAACGAACAATTAGCAGAACTAAATACACTACTCCAGAAAGAGTTTTAAATACTAAATGTTGATTACAAAGCTAACTTTAAACAACTTTCGCGTGTTTCGCGGTGTGCATGAAATCGATTTGCGTCCTGCTCCCGCTCGTCTAAGTAAGAATGGACCAATTGAAGGGACCGAACGACCAATCATTCTGTTTGGTGGCCTTAACGGTGCTGGTAAAACATCGATTCTGACAGCTGTACGACTCGCTCTTTTTGGCCGTCAATCATTTAGCCAAGTGTTGTCAAATGGTGAGTACGTTGATGCCCTTTCCGAACTTATCCATAAAGGCGTCGGCCATGGTGGAGTTCAAGATAACGCATCGATTGAGCTTGAGTTTAAATACAGCCAAAACGGCGAAGAAAACACTTATAAAGTGATTCGCGGCTGGAAACGCGGTAAGAAAGATAGCCTGTGCCTTGAGAAAGATGGCATCCAAATCCCAGAGCTCAACTACGAGCAGTGCCAGGGTTTCCTCAACGAATTGATCCCAACAGGAATCGCTGACCTGTTCTTCTTCGACGGTGAAAAAATCGCAGAGCTTGCGGAAGACGAGTCAGGCACAGTGCTAAAGACCGCAGTCCGTCGACTATTGGGCTTAGATGTAATCGCAAAGCTCAAGAGTGACTTAAATATATTCTTGAAGAAACAAGGTTCTAGTGCACTAAGCCAATCGCTAAAAGAGGAAATGGACTCTCTTGATGAGCAACGTATCAGCCACGAGCGCAATGCAGAGAAACTTCGCGGTGAAGCGGACATCGTTGATGCACAAATTGAGCTCGTATCACGTGACATCCTTAGTCTAGAAAATAAGTTGTCTCAAAACGGCGGCGCTTGGGCTAAAACTCGAGAAGATGAGCAACAAAAAGTAGATAGCTTGCTTAAAGAGAAAGTAGAGCTTGAAAAGCAAATCCGCATGGAGATGGAGACGAGTCTTCCATTTGCACTAGCACCTAATGCAATGCAGCGCCTTCAAACTCAGATCAAGCAAGAACAACAGATTAAGAAGAAACAGAACTTTGGTAATGAACTGGACTCATTCTTAGAAACACTGCGTTCAAAGTACCCAAGTTTTGATACAGAGATGGCTCAAAGTGCGATTGCTGACAGCTTTAAAGCACACGTGGGTGAATTTGATTCTGCTGAGCTGCTTTTAGATATCTCCGACCGTCAAGCGAATACTATTGACTATCAACTCTCAAATCTGGCTCGAGAATCTTTTTCACGTTTCGATGAAGCACGAGTACGCTTGAAAAAAGTCGAAGAAGAGATAGACAACGCTTCAAACAATATTGCACGAGCTCCTGAGCAAGAGCAGGTGCAAGAACTTTTTGCGGACGTGCGCGCATTAGATAAGAAAAAAGAAAAGCTGATTATCGAATACCATGCTTTGCTCGAAGAAGCAAAACGCGAATTGCGCCAAGCACTAGAGACAGCTCGTCAAATTCAGAAGCTACACGATAAGAATAAAGATCAATCCAATAAAGATCAGAGTATTAGCAATGCCCAAAACTCAATCTTATTGCTTGAGAAATTTGGTGAACAGTTAACTAAAGCTCGCGTCAACCAGTTAGAGAACGAGTTCGTACAGTCTTACAAGAAGCTGGCTCGTAAAGAAGATTTGCAGCTATCCGCTTCAATTAACCCATCATCGTTTGATGTTGAGTTAGTAGACGAACATGGTATTAAGATCAATCGCAAAGCAATGTCTGCAGGTGAAAAACAGATCTACGCGATCTCGATTCTGGAAGCACTAGGTCGTACATCGGGTCGCAAGCTGCCAATTATTATTGATACACCACTAGGTCGCTTAGACTCGCACCATCGTGACAAGTTGGTAGAGAGTTACTTTCCTTTCGCCAGTCACCAGGTTGTCATATTGTCTACTGATACAGAAATCGATAAAAAATATTTTATGGGTAGACTTCAAGATGATATGGCTCGCACTTACGAAATCTGTTTTGACGGTATGACTAAGTCTTCAACCTTGAAGGAAGGTTACTTCTGGAGAGAAACAACTAAGGAGGCGGTGTAATGCTACCTAATCGTATGAACCTGACTCGCAATACTGAAGAGCAGCTTAAAAAGTTGAAGAGCTATACTGGCATCACTCCAAACGTGTCGGCACGTATCGCATTCTTCCGCTCTATTGAAAGTGATTTTCGATACCAAGGCCAAAAAGCTAAATTAGACGGCTCACTTGTACTAGATAAGTACACTTGGCTTGGTGAGACTAGTGATGTAACAGAGCTAATGTTGAAGATGTACTACCCAGCGCTTGATACAAAAGAGTACCAACAAGCTTGGGCAGCACATGTTGAAGATGGGATTGCATCCGTGCGTAATCACAAACAAATATCGACCCTATCAAGCAAACTATCTTGATTATAAAAAATGATAGGGCTTAGACTTCAAGCCCTATCATTAGAAGTTTTGTTCATCGCAAAAGCATGAAATTTCGTTATATACATCAATAGACAAAAACTCATCAAGGCGGTGAGAAATATTAAACCACCTCGATGCTTGCTGGTTAATTTCATCCTCAAAAGCCAAAATGAAACCAGATATGACATCAATTGCATCTCTGGAGATGCGCTTAGTAATTTTCACACTCCCATGCGTTAACACAAAATTATTTCTTAACTCTTTGATTTCATCAAGTTTGTTAATTAAAACAGGATCTATAGCATTGAACTCAGCTTGATTTTTTATCTCGGACCACTTACCGCCAAATCCTGAAACAAAACGGTTGTTAACTAGCAAGGTATTAGGCTTAAATATTTGCCCTTGACGATTTAAAGCGTCGCCAATACGAGCTCTTCCAAAGAAAACCAATAAGCCATCACAATATGCCTCTAATGCTCTAAAGGCGTACATAAATGAACTAGATATTACATTAGAGGACAACTTAAACTCAGCAGCCTTGATAAACAACGAGGATAATAGTTTGATAGATATTGGATATCCATCTACTTGCAATAGATTTAGGTTATTATTATTTCTAAGATTAAAAAAATCATTCAAGCATGATATCTTTCTTTGTCTTAAGCTGCTAGTACACAAATAATACGAAAAAACAGATGTTTGATAAAAACCTATCACTTTATCTAATTCGTTCAAATTAAGCATCTCTAGATAAGTTTCATCCTTTCGATTCCAAACTTCAGAGTCTAAAAAAAAACCATCTTTAGAGATAAATCTTTCGTTGTACGTAGATATGTTTTCCAAAAAGTTAATATAATTATTTAAATTAAACTTCAATGTAGAGGATAGTGAACTTGAAGCTACTAGAGACTTTAATCTCAACAACTTATCTCTAGTTTGAGAGCCAAAACTATCACCTATAAAGTCATATATATTAATCTCTAAGTCTAATAGCCTTCCGGTGTTTACACAAATTGGGGTTAGTCTTTGATTTTTTAATGATTCAAGAAACAACACATCGCTATATTTCTTGCTAGTAATCCTTAAGTCAAAATCTATTTCTAATTCACCCAAAGACTGTAACTCATCTGCATATAAACCTCTAGAAGACACTATAATAACAGGTGAGTATAGACACATACTCACCTTTGCATTATCGTCATCATCTTCCCTAAGGTCAACTAGATACTTGCTATTCATCTTCACCATCATCAGAAGTAAAAACTAACGCACTCGCTTCAATGCTAAAATTAGAACGTAAAGATTCCAGAGCTGTATCTAATTCTGTAGAAATAGCCTCCGTAATAGCCTTATCAAATGGTTCACTGGCGTTTCTTCTTTCAGATGCTGTTGATGCAGAAATCAGTTTTTCATCTCGCTCAGACTCCAATTGTAATAACTTTTCTCTATCAAATGAAGATACCGAAAAGTTTACCTTATAATTTTTCTCAAAGTACTTTTTCTTATCCATTGTCATTCGATTTACATAAGAGCTAAAGTCTTTAGAAGCTAAATCAAACAACCTTTGAGAGCAAGATTCACTAACGATCCCCTTAACTTTTTCTAAAATTGAAGGTGAATTCAATGAGCAAATAATCAATCTAGATAGTTGCCTTCTCGTTTCCTTAGTAACTTTTAGTTTATTAGCGTTATATATAGTATTTTGGACATAAGGCTGTCTAAAATCATAGTTTCTTCCACAATCCTCTAAACTATAATCCAGCAATAAAACCAATATTTCGGTAGCTTCTTTTACTGTAGAACCAGACGCGACCACAATTTCCAATATTTTGAACCAAGCTTCAATTATAGCCTTCTGAAATATAGATCTTCTTATAATTTCAGGAGCCTTTCCTTTTCTATTTTCCAATAAAGCATTATAGAACTCTGAACGAAGCTCCCTAGCTTTCTTTTGAGAACTATCTATAGGATCATTAAATAAGAGATTATTCTTTACCAGAGAGGCCGAATCAGAAATTGATTTTCTTTCTGATATTGCTTTCTCAATTACCTCATATAATGAATCTTTAAATGTATCAAACAAAACCTTGTAGGATTTAGATTCAAAAAATATCGACACTAGATATTTAGTTATATTATCGTTAACCAGTTCAGTTAATCTAAACTTATGTTTTATCGATATAGACTCTAATGGAAATTTTTCTGGTTTTGGCTTATTATTGTCGTACTCATCAACTCCAAAATCAAAGTCAGATATATTTTCATCAATCTTGAGTATTTCATTAATTAATTGAATGCCAGATTTGTTGTTAAACATTTCTTCAAATGCCGAGTTCAAAACACCAATACTCGTTGTGGTGTGCTCTCTACTTATATTCAATGATTCTTTGTGGTTTTTTGTATTCCACTCAATTAAGCCAAGACCTTCATTAGATAGATTAGGGGAGTTTAGTACTTCATTACAGAAGTCTCTACAAATAACTGAACCAAGAGAATCATCTTTCAATAGGGTAAGAAAGTGGCCGCTAACCCTTTCAACTGTTGAGTTAACATCGACAAACAAGCTTCTCATAACACTCTGAATATTTGGAATACCTTGTCCATCAGAGGATAATGATTTGATCGATTTTGGTGAGTACACGATGCAAACAGGTAAAACGATATTCTTAACGCTTTCATGATGCTCTCTTCTTAAATAATTCAGAGCATACAGACGATGCTGACCATCAATCACGACTAACTTAGCCCCCTTCATTTGCTTGGGACTTAAATTTAGTGAAATCTCTGCCTGTGTAGATGTGATTTGTATCGATTTATCAACAAGGCTACTATCTAGGATATTTAAATCAAACCCTTTCTTTGCTGGGTAGTTTTCTACCTTAAATACTCCCGGCCATTCTCTTATATGCGTTCCACCAAATTCATCATCTATAAATTTGTACTCTGAGTCAGGGTATGTTTCTACAATATTATCTTGATTATCTGTTTCAACTACTGCTACCAATAAAGGTGGAAGAAATATAATTTCTTTTTGTTTTTTTGTTCCATCTGTATATATATATTGACTAATTTCGCTTAAAGCTCTTTCTTCATCAATATCTCTCTGAATTAAATAGTCAAAATTTAAATCTGAGTATAACTCTCTAGCCAAACTGAGGTGTGGAAGCTCATTAATCGTAAAAGAAGTCATTACAAATTCTATAGGTACTGTCGATTCTGTATCAAATATACCGAATGCACCATTTCGGCTAAATTCATATTTATAACCATCTTCTAGAGGTCTTCTTTTTGTATTCATTATTATTGCCTATCTACCTATATATTTTTAACCAACAATCAGCGTTTAAGACAGCTTAACATTGCATTGCAACACCCAATGATTAGCAACTTATTGATAACTTAAGCTTTCTTACGTAGTTTTATCACATTACCCTTACATTTTTTAGTGACTTAACTTAGTGTACCGCTAACCAAATAAACAACTTGAACAGCCATCTGACTCAACTACGATCCAATACGCTTTTATCATCATAATGCTAGAAGGAGCATATCAAAAAACGCCCTAAAAGGGCGTTTAAAGTCATATGTTTATTGAAGCAACTCCCAAAATGCTCTATCTCGCATCTTGACTATCTTCTTAGCACCATCGATGTATAAGCTGTAGTGCTTCTCTAGCTTATTGATAGTCTCCATCAGCTTTTCTTGCTCAGCTTTCTCATTGACACCAAACATAGCTTTAAGCTCTTGCGGGCGGATCTTCGCTACGCGGTGAATTACCCATGTAAGCACATAGCTTGAGTAGTCGTTCTCACCTGTTTGGAAGTGCGTAATGTCTTGAGTAGACAGAATCACACCAACACCATACTCACGACCTTCTTTTAAGATCTTGCGCAAGCTTGGGAAGTTTTGAGACATAAAGTTGTCGGCTTCGTCCACCAAAATCATTTTAGTAATTTGACGGAAATCGCCTTGAACTTCTGGCTTACCTTTCTTCTGCATTTGTGAATAGAACAAATCCAGTGTTAATGCCACTACGAGGTTTTGAATCTCTGACGGGTAACCTGCTAGCTCAACAACTGTAATGCCCTCAACAAGATCGTAAAGGCTCATACACTTGGTGTTGTCGTCTTCGAAGATCTCCAACTCATATAGGCTTTCAAGTGCCGCGTATAATGAATCTTCATCTGGGTCAGTTTCAATAAACAAGTCCCACACCTGTGAGATTGTCGGTGCTGGTTTTGTCCAAGTGCTTGGATCCGATTTGCGAATACCAGCCAACTCATAAGCTTCACCCACCAGCTTACGCAGACGTAGTTGCTGTTTTTGTCCTAAGCCAAAAGCTTTACCCATGGTTTCAGAAAAACCACGCGCAGTGTGCACTGGCAGCATTGGCGTGTCCCCAAACAAACTCAATGGATTATATGGCAGTTTATGAAGGTTAAACTTCTTACCCGCTGTCGCTTGTTGGAACTTGTCGTCTACATAATCGGATTTGTAGTCGAAAATAAGCATGCCAATTGGCGCACCGTTTACGTTGTCTGCCCGATTGCGATAAAGCTGTGTAATCACCGATTTGGTGAACTGAGTTTTACCCGTACCCATAGTACCTATGATACCGGTGTTGGTATTCATAAACTTGGCAGTATTAGTTGGTTCCCAGTTCAATGGGGCTTGTGTTAGAGCATTGTGACCAAAGAGCACATTTAAGTTAGTGCCCGATGGTTGTGACTTGAAAGTATCTACTGCTTCAGCACCTTGCACCGAAACGTCTTCCTCTGGAGCTGTTTGTCCCTCTTCTACATCAGAGCAACGCTCTTCAGCTTCAGTGTTTAACTCAATCTCTGAGTCAGCTGCTTCTTGGCGTACGCTCTCACTCGTAACATCAGCTTGGCTGTCGGCTTCGAGCGCTTCTGCTTGAGTTTTTCCACCTAGAACATATTCGGTCGGTACGTGGCATAACTTGACGATATCCAACCCGTTAAGCACTTCTTGAAGTGGCGTTTCGACCAAACGAGGAAGCAAACCCATCGGAAGGTCGACTTTTAGCACGCCTTCCAACATTTGGTAGTCTGGTTGCAAGCAACTTGCGCCCTCAAGGTGGCTGACAACAAATCCATCTGGGTAATCAGCAACTTTTGCTAGCGAGTAATCACCTTTCAGCCACTCTTCTTTGTTGTCTAGCAGTGCGTCAAAATAGTCTGGAGCGAACACGTTGTACAAGCGGTACTTGTCTACCTGCATTAGCACTTGACGCATGAACAAGCCGCGGTAAAGTTTGCTTGCAAGGTTGTCATTGCCAAGCAGATCTTCGCTCAGGTAACGCAACAACTCTTTTGATTGCTTAACTGCTTTTTTGTAGTCAGGAATTGAACCCGTTTTTACTTCCACGGGTAGCAAGTACATCTCTTGCCCTTTAAAGCCAACAAGCAATACATCGTCAGAAATCTCACCTTTTTTGTAGCCATGAACGTTACGCGAGAATTCACTGTCTGACATTTTCAGACCGATATTACCTGAGACACGGATCATTTCTGCCACAGAAAGCGGAACCCAAGTGATATCTGAGTTATGCACTAAGCTGGTCACAAACTTATAAGCACCAATAACACCTTTGCGCTCTTTGTTGATGGTTGGCGCGCAGGTCATCATCTTCAACAGCCAATCTCCATTAAAGGCATTGAACTCGTTAATTTGCCCACCATCACCCTGCTTAATGACTTTTTCGAACAGACCACGCTGCGCCGTTACGGTAATCGCATCGTAGCTGGATGAGCTGGTGTACTGATCGGAATAGTGAATCAGCACCACATCTTCATTGCTGTGGAAGAAGTCTAATGTCACTTTTGGATCAATGATGGTTGTCCAAATGGAGCTGTCGTATGAGCGCTCTAGCAAACCTTTAAAATCTTCACTAACCGCAAGTGCAACTGCATTAGTGCCGTTATATGGCGTATTTGGCTTGAGTGCAGGCTTTAATAAAGCACCAATGTATTTGGCCATCATCAAGTGAGGATGGTCTTCACAATCGGTGCCCTTCAAACCAAAACCAGTTAAATAGGAGCCGGATTGACTCTCAGACGCATCCCCCGTTAATAGACCATCACATGCAATACCCGAAGCCATGTCTTCGATTGCAATGTCTGAGCAATCCACTTTGTCGTTATTACGGAAGAACGAGAGGTGTGCGTATGACTGGCCGTCTTTATTCGCCTGCTCATTGGTAAACTTACTGTAGGTTAAACGAGTGCGAAGGATATCAATGATGGTATCCGCCACTTCACGAACTTTGCCTTTGTTCAGCTCTAACCACTCTTTCAGTTCGTCGTAATTGGCTGTTTCTGCAAAGCGGTCAAACGCATTAAACGTCAGTTTGTCATCATAAAGGTTGATGTGAATCGAAGCTGCTTGCTCTTGATTGCTGCGGATGTAATCCACTAGCCCCATGAACAGTTCTTCAGCGCTGTCTTGATTCACTGCGTTAATGATGATGCTCTTTTCAGAACCTGTGAATAGTTGACTAAATGCGGTCTGGAACTCGTCGATTTTTTCTTTAACGAGTTTACGAACGAACGTCAGTGAGCTCTTCTCTTGAGGGACGCTCTTGATCCAAAATGCGTTTTCTTTCACCTGTTGGTTGTAAGCAAACTCGTGCTGAGGATGATAGACATATGGCAACAAGCCTTTTGGTGATAGGCGCTCAAACGTCACATCTGGTAAGCTAGCGAAGCTTTCATCTTCACGAATCACTTTGCGTAGATTTAGGTAGTAAGCCAAGATTAACGGGTGGAACGGAGAGTAATATTCTTCGCCTTCAGATTTAACCAAGCCAATTTGCAGCGCGGCTTTTTGCTCTTTGGTCAGCATACTGCCCGTAGGAATCGCTTCAAAATAAGCAAGACTTGCATCGACTGCATTTTGTACAAGCGTCGTGAAATCATCCCCCCAAGAGGCTAGAGATGGTGTACTACGGCGCTGCTCAAGGTAATCATACAATTCGACATAGGATGAATGCATCGCGTCATCAATGCCTTGCACATCATCCAACTTGATTGTGTCAGAGTCAGAAATAGAAACGACTTTGTCATTGATGAAGGCTTCTTCCCAGCGCAGCAGTTTTAAACGAACACCAGGTACAACAAATTCGCTGTTATCGATGCCAACTTTACCTTTTTGGGAGTAAAATTCGCCATTGTATTCATCTTTGAATAACTTATGGTAACGGCCTCGGTTGAGTAGCAAAGGCAAGCTCAACGAGTCTGTTGCTACTGCACCTTCGACATTGAACTTAAGTTGGTTGTCACCAGATTTAACAGCAAAGTCAATCTCATCCGCTTCATTGGCAAGTGCCTCAAAGTCCACCAGCGAGTGTTCTGCTACGTCTACGACTTGTTTTGCATCCGTCAAAGAACAAGCTGTACCCTCTTCAGCTCGAATCTGAAGCTTATTTTCTTCCATGTTTAAGGTTAAACGCTGCTTCGCAGGCGCTGGCTCGATCAAGAAGATGTTTTTGAATGGCTCAATGTAAAATTCACCCTTGCGAACAACGAGACAGCGGAAGTTGTAGACCTCAGATTTGTTCTCACGCTTGAGTGCTAGGTTAAAAAACAGCGGTTCGTTGTTGTATGTCCCTTTCAAACTTGCTCGGGTCGTCTTCACGCTATTCAGCGTTGAAATCACTTCTTGATTACCGAGCGCTTTAGCTGGTTGAATTTTAAACTGACTCTTTTCTAGATTGCTTGCACCTTGGAAAATCAACTTCAATTCAAAGTCATTGACGCCTTCATCAAGCTCAATGATAAGGTGGCGATCACGCATACCGGCTTTAGTTTCTGCACGATTGCGCGCAGTTATGGTCATGCCTTCGCTAGCTTGCTCTTCTTCAAGAACAAGTTGCTGCTGTGCATTGCGTTTTTTCTCTTGTAGAAACGCCTCAAACTCAACATCTTTCCACGCATCAGTTTCAGAGAAGTTTTCGTTAATGAATTTTTCACCAAACGACTTCAAACGATCCTGAAGCTGATCACCGAAGTGTTCCACTTCAAAAGAAAGTTCTTCATAGAGTGCACGGTTGTCTTCCAAACGTTTTTTAATTTGTTTTGGGTTACCACTCATCTCTGCAACGAGCGGATCTTCAAACATTCCAAGTTCATTGAAGCGCAGATCACCATCTTCAACAGCTTTGTATAGTGATTCAAAACCGAACATGGTCGCGCCATCTTCAAGGATCGCATCAAACTGGTCATCCAAAAGACAATTAGACACATCACGGCCTTTGTCTTGTTGATCAATCAGCCCTTTCATCGCCGCTTTGATCTTGCTTGGGCTCCACACCTGACCCAGCTGACCCAGATCTTCTGCTGAGTTAATCAAGGTATCCAACAAGCTATTGTGAATGACCACCAGCGCACAGCCCTTCAAGTAGCCTGACTGGCTTGCAACTTCATCACGTAGGTGAGAGATATAGTTTTCTGTAAAGCCTTGGTACTCAGCAGGATCTTCACTATGAATAACAGGTACGATCTTACAGTTAGACAACTGAATAAATGGCAGTTCGATACCGTTACTCGCACTAATACTACTTTGCGAATGTGCGATCATCGCTTGGTACAAACGCACACTGTTTTCGCTATCTGGTGACTTGAACTGATAACGGAAGCCTGCCTTGATGTGAGCTTCAGCATCAGCCAGAAACTGCTCAACTAGAAAGGTCTCAAATTGTTTTACGGACATAAACTGCGTCTCCACTATCACTCATGCGCTCAACGTTACCAATGCGCTCATAGAATTTAATTAGTTCTTGTTCGGTTTGTTTATCAACGAAAATGCCACGTTGTTTAAATGCGGCAATCAATTCGTGGAAACGGAGTTTGTCCTTTTCTCCAACAACAAGGTTGGTTAATAAAATGATGTAGTCTTGGTTAAGTACCAACACTCGGCCACTGCGACCTCGGCTTTGAATAAAGTGAGCAGCAAGATACTTTTCTACTTCAGAAACATATTTTTTGTTGATGTTGAATCGCTCGCCGATACTAAACTGTGCCATGGCTAACTTCATGATGTTGCCAAGCCAGTCCAGCGCAGATTCCGATTCATCAAGCGATGTATCAAGTCCACGCTGAGCTTTAAATGCTCGCGCAAAGTTCTCTAAGTCACTCTTTAGGTGTTCATAGCGGGATTCTTGAATCCCCTTTGAAATCGCCCACAATGGTACTTTGGCAGCACTCTTGTCACCCATGCCAGGCTGAAGAAGTTCTAGCATTGTCAACATTGGGAACAAACGAGTCGCCGATTCATTGAAAAGCTTGTAGCCGTGATTTTTGATGTGCGTACGTTCATTGCTAGCACGCTCATGATCCATGATGAAGTACAACGGCTTCGCTGTTGGCTCCTCACCAGAGCGCCAATCTGTGAGCGATAGGCTTAACTGAGCGGTGTAAGCAAAACCGTAAAAAGACAAAAACGATTCAATTTCACTTAACAGGTACTTAGGTCGACTTGCCAAAAACTTCAAATCATCACGAAATGCTTTAGATAGGTATGGCAAGTATGGATGCTCACTTGCTTGCATTGATGAATCGCTCTTCATCTTGCCACGCAGAGTTGAAAGCATCTCTCGTTCGATGAAGTTGAGTTTTGCATCAAACTCTTCGACACGCATGTTCTGAAGTAAGTTGGTAAACATAGAAGCAACACGAGAATCGCCTGCTGCAAACTCACCTTTTTGCGCACGAAATAGTAAAAGCTCAGGGCTCACCGAGAAGA
Organism: Vibrio sp. MM46; assembly: GCF_027587135.1. Classification (NCBI taxonomy): domain Bacteria; kingdom Pseudomonadati; phylum Pseudomonadota; class Gammaproteobacteria; order Vibrionales; family Vibrionaceae; genus Vibrio; species Vibrio sp. MM46. Next base: position 113,521 of record NZ_JAPPTO010000008.1, on the reverse strand, counting down.
TATCTTTGTTGTCAAAGTACATCTCTCGTAGTACTTCCCAAAACTCTTCTTCGCCTAACTTCTCTTCAAATACAGACTGACAGTCAGAGACAAAATCCTCGTATTTGTAGCCTTCAATCTTCTTACGTAATAATCCACGCAATACAAGACCAATCACCGCATCACTATCAAAGTCATTACCTTTAGTACGAATTGGCAAATAACTGTTCAAGCTGTTTTTATTGGGTACGTCTTCCGCCGTTTGTGGCAATTTCTGATTAAACGGTTTGATGTATTTATCCATTGTCATCTTAAATACCACTCACTTCGAAATACTCGTCATCTTCGTTGACGATCTTGTAGCGCTTATCATTTTTCAGGATAAACAGGGTGTTCTTCTCGTTTGCAACAGTGATGAGCTGTTCAATCACTTCATCCAACAAAAGCACCGCGTTTTTATCGTGCTTGTTAGGTCGATACCCCTGATTAATCTTTTCTAGCAACTCAAGTAAGTTAATACTGATTGGCATTGGAAGCAGAGCGTTATCATCAGCACGGATGTGCGCATTGAAAGAACCAATTTTGCCAACACCTTGAGTTTTGATAGCTGTAAAGTCAGGTTTCACCTCAAGCTCTGCTGCGGTTTTAAACCCGTTGTATTCTGAGATAAAAAATTGGTCTTTATCGAGCGTTGGAGAGTTACGATTACAGTAACGATGAATCGCCGAAATTAGGATGTCTTTATAGAACTTGTTTAGCTCTTTTTTCTGTTTACCAGAACCATCAAACTCACGGTGAAGCAGCCAAGTATTCGCGTACTGATTCACTAAAGAGTTATCGAAGTCGACTTTCAGCTCGTTGATATAATTATTTGCAAACTGCTCTTCATCTTTGAGCAAGTAAACCATGCGAAGGTAAGAAGCAGCATTTGATACATCAAATACACCTAGTGGCTTCACTTGTTCTTTCAACTGAGTAAAGCCTTCTTCTTCAATGCCCAAACCAAATTGCAGAACAAACTCATCAATCTTGCGAGTATGAATATTGCTTGGGTCAAAGCTCTGAATATGCTCTAGCAACTCGTTATCCGCACCGGAGAACAAGTTGTCGAACAGGTAACCTTCTTCCATTGCTAAGATCTGGAATACAAAATCCAGTAGAGCACGTGCTGTTAAAAATTGGTCTTTGATCAAACGCGCTTTGAGTAACAGAGCGATAATGTTCTTTTGAACGGACTCCAACCCCAATAAAGCGTAGTTTGCAGTCAGTACGCTGTGACCAGACTTTTTCACTTCACTGTCGTAGAGCGCATAAAACGGGTTATCTAAAGTTGGCTCAGTTAAGCGAGCTAGAAATTGAGCGGCAAAATCGGATGTGCTTACTTCGTGGCCAAGAGTAAATTTCGGATATTGTTCGAAATCTAGAAATGTATGGTTTGCTGGAATGTCGTCCGTTTGATTTTCCAGAAAAGCCTTTATCGACGCTTTCACATCGTTATGTTGGTCAGCACCTTCCTCAGCATAGTTACCCAACATACCAATATTAATGCCAACAACGAGTGGCTTGTCATTTCCTTTGAACTGAGTGAAACGCTCATCTAACGCATGAATAGCTGTTTGGCTCGGGTTGAAGCTGTGTGTCGCATCAAGATGAAAATCATGCGTTGCTTTATGCTTTTGGCTGTATTGAGTCAAAATCTCCGACTTGCCGTCACCACTACTGCCACACAAAAAGATAATTTCATCTTTTTTGGCAGACAGAAGCGCTTGCTTAAAATCAGCTTCAATGTCGGTTTTGATGTAGATATGACTTTTATATTCAGCCAAAAGGTCTTGATTTTGCTCTCTTTCGGTACTTACCGCATAGGGTGAGGACTTGGAGAGAATGCTGAGGGCTTGTGCTAAATTCAAGGTTCTTTCTCTTCAAAGGTTGATTAAACGGACTTTCTTTGTGGGATTGAATACTACCAAACGAAGAAAACACACGATACCGTATATGAAATGCATCTAGTTTAAATGGGTGATTTATAACCACCATTTATGCAACCAGTTCATATTACTATTCTCACACAAAAGTTGAATTCTGACCTTAATAAAATTTGAGCCAACTGACATTGCTATGAGTCAGAATTTTCAACTTTCGTATGACGTAAGCACTATACCCCCAAGAAAAATGTACGTATATTCTGTATACATCAACATGTATCATTTTCAGGCATTAAAACAGCACAATGACTATCAAATGGGATCAACTTCTTCGCTTCAAACTGATTGAAGTAGTCGCGTTGTGGGAAGGTCGAGTTACCACTAATCATTTGTGTAACTCATTCAACATAAAGCGACAACAAGCATCTCGAGACATCAAAGCATTCCAAGAACAGTTTGAGTTCCCCCCTCTTATCCACGATAGAAGTATTAAAGGTTATCGCCCGTCAGAAGACTTCGTCCCTCGCTTTACAAAAGGCACACCAAACGAATACTTGTCACTGCTGCACAAATACAGCAATGAGCACGTCGATGGTTTCGACATACAAAACTTAGGTCATGCAGATTCTATCGTTCTCTCTGTTCCAGATAGGCACGTCGCTCCGATCATTGTTCGCGGCTTGCTACAGGCTGCTAGAGAAAAGCGTCGTGTGGATATTGAGTACGTTTCAATGGATAGCCCAGAAGGTCGTGGCAGAAACATTGTTCCTCACACAATCATATTCGACGGCTTTCGCTGGCATGTGCGCGCTTACTGCGAAGATAGACAAATGTTCTTAGATTTTGTTTTAAGCCGCTTCCGAGGAGAGCCAGAACTGCTCGACAAGTCGAACATTGGAATGGATGAGGATGAAGACTGGATGATTGAAGAAACCATCCAAATCATTCCAAATCCGCACTTAACACTGGAGCAACAAGCCATTGTTAAAGCAGATTACGGAATGGATGAGTCATCTTTTACTATCAGTTGCCGAAGAGCACTGATTAAGTACTTGGTTAAGCGATTAGATATATGCGTAGATCAGAGAAAACTAAAATCCTCTCCGAAAAAATACCAACTAACAGTCGCTAACCCTCATGTGGTTAAACGTTGGCTTTTGTGACAAAAAAGCCCCACTTTTTTCACAAGCGGGGCTTTGATATTAAATGGCTATCCTTAGTTTCGGTTCTGAGCCTTACAGCTCTTCGCCTCTTACCAGTTCCGCTAATGTAGATAACCGCTGCTCACTCTGTTTTACGTATGGGTTGGCTTCATCCCATGCGTAACCCGCAAGAATCGCGCTGATCATCTGTTTGATACGTGGGTTGGGGTTTTGGTAGAAGATAACATCTTGCAACATGCCGTTGTACCAACCTTCCACGTAAGTACGGAAAGTATTGACGCCCACCATTAAGCGATCAGCATAATCAGATTGCCAATCGACCGTTTCACCATTTAGCTGGCGTTCAATGCAGTCTGCTGCAAATTGTGCTGACTTCATGGCAATAGTCACGCCTGAAGAGAAGACAGGATCAAGAAACTCACCAGCATTACCAAGCAACGCGTAGTGTGGTGTCGCTAAGTGTTTTACGTTCGCTGAATAGCCACCCAGTTCACCAGCAGGATTTGGGTACTGAGCTTGGTTAAGGAGCTGCGCAAGCCCTGGTTCTTCACTTGCTAACTGCTTAAGAGCGGTAATCTTATCCTCGGGATAGTTTTCAAAGAACGTCGGTTCGCCAACCACACCAAATGAGCAAGTACCATTTGAGAACGGGATCAACCAATACCACACATCATGATTTTCAGGATGCACAGAGATCAGGATCTTGTTGCGATCGTATTCAATCCCTTCTGCAGTAATGTTGTCTTCAATGTGCGTAAAAATTGCTTTTCTTGGTGGCAGGCATGAAGGCTCTTCTAGCGCGAGCAAACGAGGAAGAACGCGACCAAAACCACTAGCGTCTAGCACGTAATCGGCTTCAATTTGGTAAGCTTGTTTGTCAGCGTCAAGCACATTAAGAATCGACTTGGCACCTTCAAAGTCGATGCTTGTCAGTTCGTGTTGGTAACGAATTTCAACACCTTGCTCCACTGCACTGTCTGCCAGTACTTTATCGAAGTTACCGCGTTGAACTTGGTAAGTGGTACCCGGTCCTGCAGTGAATTTGTCGGTGAAATCAAATTGGGTATAAACGCCATTGCGACGAAACGCAGCACCATCTTTGTACTGGAATCCATATTGGTTCACCGCTTCCAACATACCGGCTTGCTCTACCACTTCCATGCAGGCAGGAAGAAGGCTTTCACCGATCGAAAAACGTGGGAACAACGCTTTCTCAATCACAGCGACATTAATTCCGCGCATATTGAGCAATGCGGAAACGGTAGAACCTGACGGTCCTGCACCAACGACGACGACTTGCTTTTGTTCTTTTCTCATTCTGCTTTCTAGTTTGCTTGTAGTTTTAATAATGTATGACCGAGACCAATGTTGTCGGTTCTTTCTGTCACGACTAAGCCTGCCGCTTCAACAATTTCCAGGAAATCATCGCTGCGGTAGAAACGACTGTTGCCGTTTGCTAAACAGGTAAAGTAAAGCGAGGTCGCGTTCAAGCTATAAGAAGCACCCGCGTATTTTTGTGCATCCCAGAACAGTTCTAAGATATACACCGTATCGCCTTCTCGAAGCTGCGCTTTCACTTTCTTAAGAATATTGAGAATTTCGATTGGTGAGAAGCAATCAAGGAATTGACTCATCCACCAGATATCAGCGTGCTCAGGTAACACTTGAGCTTTATCCAGCATGTTGGCTGGGAATGGAGTGATGCGCTCACTCAGTTGATTTTCGTTGGCATTTGCCATCGCAACTTCTAGCTGCTGAGGAAGATCAACAATCGTAATGTTCACATCTTGATCGTGGTTACAGCACTGCATTGCCCATTTACCAGTATTGCCACCAATGTCCACAATGTGACTTGGTTTATTAGCAAATACTTCTTTAAGTAATAGTGGGAAAGAGCGATCAGAGTAAAAGTGGTCAAACTTGAACCAGCTTTGTTTCGCTTGTTCTGGCAATGTTGATAACCCTTGGTAAATGGTTTCCCAATCACCAAGTTCTTTAAGACCTGACGGCTTGCCTTCTTTGATCGCATCCGTTAGGTGCATCATAGCGGCGTAACAAACATCGGCAGTGAAATCCATGTTTGCTTGCGTCATGCCATCATAAAGTAAGTAAAAGCCTAGGTTAGCCAAGGAATAGTTAGGTTTTTCCCACAAAACAATGTGCGCACTAATGGCCATATCCAACAATACTTTCACGCCGTATTCAGACACACCCGTTTTTTCTGCAATTTCTACAGCGTTCATACCCTTTGAGCCTGCACTGTCGAGCGCGGCTAAGATACCAAGTTCTCTTAATGTTCTCGCAGTGTGGAAAACAATAGGGGCAAAAGATAATTTTTGAGCTTCTGTTTTAGCTTCAAAAGCGTTGAAAGGATCAATATTTTGATTTAACACGAAAAAACCTAACTTCAATTAATATAATTATTACTGGGGCTCTGCGCCTAAAAGTGCAAGCGCGCGTTGAATATCAACATTTAAGTTGTTCACCCAACGGTTGTAATTACGATGGATTTTGCCATCACTTGCTTTTAGATTTACTGAGTTGAGATAAATAATTGAATAATATTTGTTGCTATATGGAATTTTTACTTCCGCAAAGTGACTACGAACGTTGATTTTTGCAATTAATACACCTGGGCTTGTTTCTTCAATCGTCCAACCGCGATTAGTTGCTGATTGAACAATCGCCGATTTTACTTGTTTATTTTGAAGATCATAAGCAACTGGAGTATCCTCCACATTCAATACAGGTTGCACTCGGCCACAACCGACAAGAAGCAAAGTTAATAGCACTGATATAAACAGCTTTAAACGTGACATGATAATTTCCTTTATTATGGTTTCTGCTGAAGCTTAAATTGTATCGAGCGGTAAAATAAAGCAATTTAATCAAATATGCCAAACTCCAAGATCAAAATTTCGTTTAATATCGACGCTTGGTCAGCTAACTCTCAAGGGCTTAGTCAAGTCGATGAGTGGAAACAATGGACCTCTACCGGTCAGTGGCCAGAAGAAGGCAAACTGAACGTATCTGATATCCCACCTATGATGCGCAGACGTATGAGCCAACTGAGTAAGTTAGCGGTTCAAACGGCGATTGAGTTGCTCAAGCAGCACGATGTTGACTACCTTGTTTTCTCTAGCCGTCATGGTGAACTTCATCGCAGTGTGGCGTTGGTAGAAGACATCCTCAAGGGTGAAGAAGCTTCGCCAATGGCATTCTCTCAGTCTGTGCATAATACCGCAGCGGGGCTTGCGACCATCGCAACTAAACAGCCGATCCCTCTCACCTCTATCGCAGCTGCTGAAAATACCTTCCAAAGCGCGTTAATCGAAGCGTGGCTATTCCTGTATGACAACCCTGACAAGAAAGTTCTGATTGTCGATTTTGATGAGCCACTCCCAGAGTCATATTCTGAGTTTGAAACGCACGCTTACCATGGATATGGTTTAGGTTTGGTGCTTTCTCATGGCGATACTTTTAGCGTTCAAGCAACAACCGAGAAAACAGACGAAGATGCCTTTCCGCAAGGGCTTAGCTTTATTCAGCACTTTTTATCATCAGCAAACAATTGGACGATTCATTCGCCTCAACAATCATGGGAATGGCGTCGTCAATGAGAATATTGAATCAATATTGGCGAGTATTCGCGACAGGATTTTGTTTCTCGGTTTTTGGTTTAGGTGGCTTGGCACTCAGCTTTATCGTCATTCCACTTATTCACCTAACTACATCGGATATAAAACAGAGAGAATATAAAGTTCAAGGGGCGATTCAATATTCTTTCAACACTTTTTGTAATTTGATGAAGCTTTGCGGCGCAATTGATTACCAAATCATTGGTGCCGACATTCTTCAACAAGATAAAAACTGTCTCATAGTTGCGAACCACCCAAGTTTAATTGATTACGTTTTGATCGCATCCCAATTAAAGCGCTGCGACTGTTTAGTTAAGTCCGCAATTTGGGTAAACCCATTTATGAAGCACATTGTTAAGGCTGCAGGTTATATACCCAACGAAGCACCTGATGATTTATTAGCAATGTGTGAAGAAAGATTTGACGATGGTAACGTTTTGCTTATTTTTCCTGAAGGCACAAGAACCACTCCAGGTGTAAAATCGAAATTACAAAGAGGCGCTGCGCAAATAGCGGTTAGAACCGAGCGAGATTTGCGTGTCGTACATATTACGGTCACGCCAAGCTTCCTGACAAAAGAGAAAAAATGGTATCAAGTTCCAAAGACAAAACCATTTTTCAAGGTTGAAGTTAAGGATAAAGTTGAGATTGAGCCTTTTATAAAGCAAACTACGTCCCCAACGATAGCGGCTCGTCGCTTACAACAGCATTTGGCTGAAACTATATTTCCAGAAAATTCGTAATTATAAGCAGGTCCCAGTGGAACAATTACACAACGATATCAAGCAACTTATTATTGACGCTCTAAACCTAGAAGATTTAACCGTCGACGATATTGAAACAGAAGCACCACTTTTTGGTGATGGTCTTGGCTTGGATTCTATCGATGCTCTTGAACTTGGATTAGCAATTAAAAAGCAATACAACATTGTCATTGATGCAGACGATTCGAACACTCGTGAGCACTTCGCTTCTGTAGCTAACCTTGCGAAGTACATTTCTTCTCAAACCTCTTCTCAAGATAATGAATAGTTTTTAGGTATATTCATGACAGACGTAAATAAAGATCAAGTATTTGAACAAGTTAAAGATGCGCTTGTGGAGCTATTCGAAATTGAAGCTGAAGACATTCAGCCAGAAGCCCATCTTTACACCGATCTAGACCTAGACAGCATTGATGCCGTAGACCTTGTTGTACACCTACAAAATGTCACTGGCAAAAAGATCAAACCAGCGGAATTCAGCACAGTTCGTACTGTCGATGACGTGGTTAATGCAGTAACTGAACTTCTCAAGGAAAGTTAATGCGCCAATTGCTGACGGTTTTGTCTGCAATTGTATTATTTGCCTACCCCTTCGCGGTTTACTTCGGTATCGACCGATTTGGTTTAAATCTGGTTGGTGGCTTATTGGTTGCAGCGTTGCTTTTGCGGTTACTCGCTGCAAACAAAACACCACTCAAAGAGTTTAAGTTCCTTGCGATCACCACGGGCGTTGTGGGTATTGTCTTAGTCACCTTAGGTGTTGTTTTTAAGCAGCACGGGTGGCTAAAGTTCTACCCTGTTGTCGTCAACCTTTGCATGCTTGGCGTGTTCTCACTGAGCTTGAAGCAACCGCAAACCATCATCGAGAGACTGGCTCGCCTTCAAGAGCCTGAACTTCCTCAAAGTGGCGTGATCTACACACGAAAAGTTACGATCGTGTGGTGTGGATTCTTTATCTTGAATGCATCGGTAGCACTGTATACCTGTTTTCAACCTATCGAAATCTGGACGCTGTACAACGGCTTAATCAGTTATTTACTCGCTGGTAGCTTGTTCGCTGGTGAATGGATCGTGCGTCAATTTGTACGAAAGGAACATTAAATCGTATGAACACAAGTTCGTTAAACTTCTCCTCTATTGCGACCTTAATGACAGCCAATAGAGAGGCACAATCCACGATTGCGTATGACAGAAACCAAACCATGACGTGGGAGTCTTTTCAGCATAACGTCGCCAGTTTGCGAGCAACGTTAGAAGCGCTTGATGCCCAACGAATTGCGCTCTGTTTTGGCAACAGCTACCTTTTTGCGCTCAGTTTCTTTGCTTGTTGTCATGCTGGAAAATCCATCGTCCTTCCCGGCAATTACCAACCTGAAGCTTTAAAAGAGCTCGACGAGCACTTCGATCTTGTATTGCACGACACTGAAGTGATGATTCCGACAGGGCTCTCAGCTTTGCACGTGAATACAAGTTTCGATTCTCTCATTTGTGAATGGCAAGCCTTGCAACTTGCGAATATCAACGTCACGCTGTTTACCTCAGGTTCAAGCGGCAAACCAAAAGCGATCAGAAAAACACTCAAACAACTGGATGTGGAAGTCGCCATTCTTGACGGCTTATGGGGAGACAAACTGGAAGGTTCTCATATCGAGAGCACAGTATCTCACCAACATATCTACGGATTGCTATTCCGCGTTCTCTGGCCATTGTGCTCTGGGCGCACTTTTGCCGCTCATAACTTAGAATTTCCAGAGCAGATTGTGCATTTTGCCTCTACTGAGACAACATTGATCAGTAGCCCTGCATTACTTAAACGCCTGACAGAAGAGCATCAACCATCGGCGTTACGCTGCGTTTTTTCTTCTGGAGGTCCTTTACCTAATGATGCTGCCAATCACAGCCAGCAATTGTTTGGTGATTACCCATTAGAGGTCTTCGGCAGTACCGAAACGGGTGGTATCGCTTATCGACAGCAATTATCTGCTACCCAACCTTGGACTCTATTCCCCGGTGTAGAAGCCGCTCTAAATCATGAAAACTGTTTAAAGCTTCGCTCCCCCCACATTGATGAAAACGCGTGGTATCAAACTGCAGATGAATGCTATTTCCATGATAGTATTTCCTTCGAACTACGCGGTCGCACCGACAGAATCGTCAAAGTTGAAGAAAAGCGCGTTTCGTTGGTCGAAGTCGAGAAGCGTTTAGAGCAATTGCCGTGGGTAAAAGAAAGTGCCGTCATCCCGATGGAAGATGCCGGTCGGCTGTCTCTATTTGCAGTGATAGTCTTGACCAACGAAGGCGATCAAACACTGCAAGAACTCGGGAAAGGTAAGTTCTGGTTAGCGCTAAGAAAAGCCTTGCGTAGCTGGTTAGAGCCGATTGCTATTCCAAGAAAATTCCGCGTTTTAGACGAGATTCCGCTCAATAGCCAAGGCAAGCGCCAGATCGCTGAAATAGAAAAACTGTTCCAAGAATAAAAGAACTCATCATGGACAAAAGAAAACCAACGCTCAAACAGGTTGATATCGACAATCACATCGCGACGATTGAAATGCGTGTCGATGCCGACATCTTGGATTTCCAAGGTCACTTTACCCATTTCCCATTGTTGCCAGGCGTAACACAAATCGATTGGGCGCTGTTTTATGCGGTCGAATACTTGAACACACCAACACTGTTCAAAGGCATGGAAGTCATCAAATTCCAAGAACCTATCCTACCGGATATGTGCGTTAGTCTTACGCTTTCTTGGGATGCAGAGCGTGAAAAACTGGCATTTAAGTACACGTCGATCTCGGGCGAGCAAACCGTAGTTCATTCTTCAGGCAAAATGAAGCTAGGGAATTAACGTGACAAGCGCAAGCAACGAGAACCAATACCACCCTTGTTTTCTTATTCCATGCTACAACCATGGCAGCACGATTGCGGCTGTAGTTGAGTCGTTGTCTGTTTTTTCCCTGCCAGTTTTAGTCGTTGATGACGGCAGTAATGAAGAGACAAAACGTGCTCTAGATGCTTTAGCAAATGAAGAGAAAATCACCTTGATTCGCCTTTCAGAAAACCAAGGTAAAGGTGGCGCAGTAATGGCTGGTATTAAGCAAGCGCTGCTACAAGGGTTCTCTCATGCAATTCAGATAGATGCCGATGGGCAACACGACCTTGAGGCTGTGCCAACGTTATTGCAGGCTTCGCAGGCTAACCCAAACAGACTAATTTCTGGACAACCGGTTTACGACGAAAGTGTACCAAAATCACGTCTCTACGGACGATACGCGACCCATGTTTGGGTGTGGATTGAGACGCTATCGCTTTCTATCAAAGACAGCATGTGTGGCTTTCGAGCTTACCCTCTTACCCAGACTGTGGACGTACTCAACAAGTACGATATTGGTAAGCGCATGGACTTCGACATTGAGATCTTAGTTCGTATGTATTGGGAAGGCACCGATATTGATTTCGTACCAACACGCGTGATTTACCCTGAAGGTGGCATTTCTCATTTTGATGCACTTTGGGACAACGTAAAAATCAGTTGGATGCACACACGTTTGTTCTTTGGCATGTTGCCTCGCATCCCTTCATTGCTGGCTCGTAAGCACAAGCGTGCAAACGAGTCCAAGCAAGCAACATCTCGCGACGATCATTGGTCAAAGCGAAAAGAACAAGGCACCGTGTTGGGGATCAAAACCCTATTAGCCGTGTATCGAGTATTTGGACGCAAAGTTTTTGACCTCATTTTGAAGCTCGTAATGCGTTACTACCACCTAACAGGTAAGTCTGCTCGACAAGCTTCTGAGATCTACTTAGATCAATTGCAACAACACGCGAAACAACAGAACATCACCCTACCTCAACCTTTGGACAGCTATCAGCACCTGCTGTCATTTGGGCGAACCATGCTTGATAAGTTGGCAGCTTGGCAAGGTGATTTCAGTGTGGACAATCTTACCATTCATGGTCAGCACCACTTCGAAGAGATGGCTGAGAAACAACAAGGCGTGGTCATTCTTGGTTCCCACCTTGGTAACATCGAATTGTGTAGAGCGCTTGGTCGTCGACATTCACACGTGAAAATCAATGCATTGGTGTTCACCGAGCACGCCGAGCAATTTAATGCCGTGATGAAGGCCGTTAACCCAAGCTCCGAGCTTAACCTTATCCAAGTGAGTTCGATGGGACCCGATACCGCCATTTTGCTTCAACAAAAAATAGAGCAAGGTGAATGGGTGGTGATTGTTGGCGATCGCACTTCCACCAGCGTTGAAAGCCGCGTCGTTTGGGCGGACTTTTTAGGCAAGCCAGCGCCCTTCCCACAGGGACCATTTATGTTGGCTTCAGTGTTGAAAGCTCCAGTTTATCTGCTGTTTGGTCTACGAGACGATAACGCCGAAACGCCGCACTTTAACGTATATTTTGAACATTTTAGTGATCAAATCGTCTTACCACGTAAGAGTCGCCAAGAAGCGCTGGACAACGTGGTGCAGCAATATGCGCAACGATTAGAACATCACACACTGCAAGCTCCATTGCAATGGTACAACTTTTTTAATTTCTGGACTTTAAGTAATCAGCAACATGACAATGAACAATAATCAAAGCATCACCTTTGGTGCAGAACGCCTTTCGATTGAAGATGTCGTCGCGATTGCACATGGTGCAAAAGCAAACATGAATGCGTCACCGGAATTCACATCGAAGATTGATCGCGGTGTGGCATTCCTAGAAAAATTACTTAAAGAAGAAGGCGTAATTTACGGCGTAACCACTGGGTATGGCGACTCTTGCACTGTTGCAATCCCACCAGCATTGGTCGATGAATTACCCCTTCACCTCACTCGCTTTCATGGTTGTGGTTTAGGCGAGATCTTGTCTCATGAGCAAGCAAGAGCCGTGCTGGCAACTCGCCTATGTTCTCTATCACAGGGGGTTTCTGGTGTTTCGCATGATCTATTGAACCAAATCGTCAACCTGATCAACCACGACATTGCACCACGCATCCCACAGGAAGGCTCGGTTGGCGCTAGTGGCGACTTAACACCACTGTCTTACCTTGCTGCGGCGCTTATTGGTGAGCGCGATGTGCTTTACAAAGGTGAAGTACGCCCAACTCTTGATGTATTTACTGAACTTGGCATTACTCCAATTACGCTCAAACCAAAAGAAGGTTTGGCGCTGATGAATGGCACATCCGTGATGACTGCTCTGGCGTGTATTGCTTACAAACGCGCAGAATACCTTGCTCAGTTGTGCACTAAGATCACGGCGATGGTATCGGTAGGTATGCAGGGCAATGATTTCCACTTTGATGAAGCCCTCTTCGCAGTGAAACCTCATCCGGGTCAACAACAAGTTGCGGCATGGCTACGTAACGACCTTAAAGCGGAACGCCCACCACGCAACAGTGACCGCCTGCAGGATCGTTACTCTCTGCGTTGTGCTCCACACGTGATCGGCATGGTTCAAGATTCTCTTCCTTGGTTGCGTCAATTGATCGAGAACGAGCTTAACAGCGCAAACGACAACCCAATCATCGATGGCGACAACGAACGCGTACTGCATGGTGGACACTTCTACGGCGGTCATATTGCAATGGCGATGGACACACTGAAAACAAACATCGCGAACCTAGCGGATCTACTGGATCGTCAGATGGCTCAGTTAATGGACTACAAGTTCAACAATGGTCTGCCATTCAACCTGACGGGTGCGGAAGGCGAACGTAAGCCAATCAACCATGGCTTTAAAGCGGTGCAAATTGGTATTTCAGCTTGGACAGCAGAAGCGCTAAAACACACCATGCCTGCAAGCGTGTTCTCACGCTCAACAGAGTGTCACAACCAAGACAAAGTGAGCATGGGTACGATTGCAGCTCGCGACTGTATGCGCGTTCTTGAGCTGACAGAACAAGTCGCAGCGGCATCTTTGCTGGCGAGTGTTCAAGCGGTAGAGATTCGTCGCCGCCATAATGAGCTAGACGAACACCACATGAGCAGTAACTTGAAGATGATTCGCGATGCGGTATTGGAAGAGTTCGAGTTTGTTGTCGAAGACCGTCCACTAGAGCACGATCTACGTAACTTCATCGCTAAAATCCAACAACGTCACTGGTTGTTGTACGCGGAGGCGTAATGCAAGAACAAGTCCTTTACCCGCTAGAAACCGAGGTGACAATGGTCACCTCATTTCAGGATGCTGATCCGATGGGCGTCATCTATCACGGTAACTTCTTTCGTTACTTCGAAGAAGCACGCCGAGTGCTAATGGAGAAGATTGAGTACAGCTACCGTGATATGCAAGCGTCGGGCTACATGTGGCCAATCATCGACACCCGCGTGAAGTATGTAAAGGCAATCCCATTCAACCACGAGATTCGCATTACCGCGACGCTCACTGAGTGGGAAAACCGCTTGCGCGTAGACTACGTGATTTATGATGCCAAAACCGATCAGCGCATGTGTAAAGCTCATACCACACAAGTGGCAGTTTCTATCGAAAAACAAGAAATGTGCTTTGTTTCTCCTGCCGCTTTTCTAGATAAAGTAGAGCAGTGGCATAAATGTGGGAGCCTATCTTAATGCACAAATCCTTGTTCTCTTTATTTGTGTCTATGGCTCTGCTCGTATCATTCTCGACTCCGAGCTGGGCAAAAGTGGTGGATCTCGACTCATTGCAGGCGCAGCTGTCACAAAACGAAGTAATCCGCGGCGATTTTAAGCAAAGCCGTCACCTAGAGATGTTTAATCAACCGCTTACTTCAACAGGCATTTTTACTCTCAGCAAATCGCACGGTTTACTTTGGCAACAGCAGATCCCATTTGCCGTAAACTTGGTTTTAACTCAAGACAAGTTACGCCAGACCTTTGCTAACCAAGCGCCAAAAACCATCACCGCACAAGAAAACCCAATGGCATTCTATTTTAGCCATGTATTTCTATCGGTTTTCCATGGTGATACCGCAGCATTGAAAGAACAGTTTACGCTGGACTTTTCTGCTCAAGATAGTGGTCAATGGCAATTGGTTCTCACTCCAAAACAAGCGCCACTTAACGCGGTGTTTAAAGCCATCACGCTCTCTGGTAACACTCATATTGACCAATTAATGCTAGAAGAACTGCGCGGAGACAAAACAGAGATTGAGTTTACTCAACAAGCGTCTTTGCCAAAGGAATTAACGGATGCAGAAAAGGCTCAATTTGATTTCTAAATTCCGTCTAGGTTCATACGCATTGGCTTGGCTTTGGTTAAGCTTAGTTGTGATCGCAAGCGCTCTGCTATTAAAACAATGGGGGGGGAGCGAACACTCGCCGATTGAAACTAACATCCTAAAACTGCTGCCTGAAAATCAGCAAAATCCAATCGCAGAGCAAGCGTTTGAAGCAGTCTCCACCAGTATGAGTGATCAAGTCATCTTTGTACTGACCGCTGCCGACAAAACACAATTGTTAAAAGCCGCTGGCGCATTTGAAAAAGGGTTAAGAGAAACCCAACAGTTTACCAACGTCGTCGGGAAAATATCACCTGACGCTCAACAAGCTTGGGCAAGCTACTACTTCAATCATCGTTTCCAGCAACTGACTCAAGCACAACGAGAGCGACTAAGCCAAGACCCACAAGCTCAAGTGCAATATGTGGTTCAATCCCTTTACAACCCGTTTTCGGGCGTAACAGGTCAAGAGCTACAAAACGATCCGTTCTTACTGTTTCGTGATTACTTAAGCCAAGTCACGCAGCAAACATCAGCGTTTAGACTCGATAATGGCTACTTGTCTGTCGAAAAAGATGGTCAACAATACCTCTTAATCACTGCGACACTCAGTGGTTCTCCATACGCTCTCTCGACTCAAAGTGTCGTCCCAAAAATCGAACAGCTAGAGCAATCCATCGCCGCACAGTTTGGTGCTAAAACCGCGCATACCGGCGTGCTGTTTTACGCAGACTTTGGCACTCAGAGTGCGAAATCAGAAATCAGCACTATTGGCGTGTTCTCTTTATTGGGCATCGTCGTGTTGTTCTTGGTTGTGTTCCGAAGTTTAATGCCGCTCTCTTTAGCGCTGTTATCCATTTCGGTTGGTTTGCTGATTGCTCTTAGCGTCACCACTTGGGTATTTGGCAAAGTCCATCTATTCAGTTTGGTCTTCGGTGCAAGCTTGATTGGCGTTTCAATAGACTACGCCTTCCATTATCTGACGGAACGTTTATCTGAAGGCAGCCAGTGGGACAGTCGAAAAGGTCTCAAACATATTTTTGCTGCCATCACTTTAGGTCTTATCACCAGTTTGATTGGCTATTTAGGCATGTTGATTGCGCCTTTCCCAGGCTTGCAGCAACTTGCCCTCTTCTCCTCTATCGGACTGATTGCCGCTTACGCAACCGTAGTGGCTTGGTACCCGATTCTCGCAGTGAAACCTTCTCGCAATGCGGTGAAAGTACCGGGTCATCGGTTGTTGTCTGCATGGTTATCTGTGTGGCAACGTCCTAGTGTGAAAGTTGGGCTGCCGCTTATCTGTCTTATCATCAGCGGCTATTTTCTCACTCAGTTGAAGTACGACGATGACATTCGCCAATTGCAAGCCATGCCAGAAACGCTAAAGCAGCAAGAAGCTTTGATTACAAAAGTCAGTGGAATGCAGGCTTCTCAACAAATGCTTGTGGTCACCGCCGACACGGATCAATCTCTACTTCAACGACTAGAGCAACTTGACCCTACGCTACAGCAATGGCAACAAACCAACATCATTGAAGGCTATCAAAGTTTGAGTAAGTATCTGGGCTCAACCGAACGCCAACAAAGTGATTTTGCTCTGATAGCGAATCTGTACCAAACGCAAGCTTCTGCTTTAGCATCAGGCTTACAACTGGCACACAAGCCAAAACTGACAAACACCCTTGTGCCAGTCAGTTTGCCAGACTATCTAAACAATCCGGTATCCGAACCAATTCGCTTCCTCTACTTGGGAGAAATCGAAGGCCAATCGGCAGCGGTCATCACGTTAAACAAGTTGAACGACCCAGAAATTGTAATAGCATTTGCGCAGTCTCAACCAGATATCAGTTACTTAAACAAAGCCGAAGAGATCTCGACATTATTTGGCGAGTACCGCATTAAAATCATGGAGCTGTTATTTGCTGCTGCCGCGATTATTTTTGCCGTTCTAGTCAAACGCTACGGCTTTCACCACGGTTGGCGTATTTTACTCCCTTCAGCAATTGCTTGTATTGGAGGTCTCGCTGCCGCGGTTGCTGCTGGCTCGACACTCAACTTATTTAACTTGTTAGGCTTGATCCTGATCTTGGGAATAGGTATCGACTACACCCTATTTTTTGCTGAGAAAGCACGCAGTTTGAGCACTCTTCTCGCGATTACGCTCTCTGCCATCACAACGGTATTGTCTTTTGGGTTACTCTCTCTCAGTCAAACCCATGCGATTCATAGCTTTGGTGTGACCGTTTTAAGTGGCATTTTCATCGCTTGGCTACTCTCGCCGATTGCTATTATGACTAAGGAAAAATCACAATGAGCACTTCCACGGCCGTGCGTATTTTCATCACAATGATTTTTGTAACTTTGCTCAGTGCTTGCAGCTTAGTACCCAAACAATCAACGCCTAGCGTCGAAATAGAACAAGGCGTCTCTGTCGCGCTCCCTGCCCCGAACGATCTCGGTTATCACCTCACAGCAAGCCAGTTGATTACTGCGACTTGGACCGCAGAAGGAAAAGAGAGACAAGAACAACTGCCAGTGCAATTACAAGTGAACAGCAACGATGTAACACTAGCCGGCTTTTCCTCTTGGGGTACCCGAATTTTATCCCTCAACTACAATGGTGAGCAGATAAATACAGAAGTTTTAACCGGTCTCGATGGCACGTTGCCAGAACCGGAGCAAGTACTATTCAACCTAATGATCACGCTGTGGCCGAGTTCTGCTTGGGAAGCGCCGCTAAATAAGGTAAGGTGGCGAATGATTGATGATGAATATTCTAGAGCCGTGTTTAATAGCGACGGTGAAAAGATCATAGACATCCGCTATGAGAATCACGACAAACTGAAAGGTAAGATTAGCTTTAATCACCTTCAACATCCGTTTTCGATTTCTATTCAAACACTGCAGTATCAATTAAATTAAGAACGATCCTAATACAACACTATGTCTACTCGCTCTCCTCAACCTTTGTATATTCAGGCCTGCGGCTTTCATTCCGCGATGGGTAACGATGATGCAAGCATTCATCAATGTCTATCGGGTTCTAAGCCATCGAACATGGTCATGGATAAAACCATTCTGAATAACGATCGAGAAACCGTTATTGGACGCGTCTTAGAACCATTACCAACGCTTCCGCAGGCGTTGCATTCGTTTGATTCTAGAAACAACCGACTCGCACTCTCTGCCATTTTGCAGATCGAACCCAAAGTCCGCGAAGCCATTGGCCAATATGGCTCAGACCGCATTGCCGTGGTGATCGGGACCAGCACCTCCGGCATTGCAGATGGTGAAATTGCCTTTGCAGAAAAGCTCTCAGATGGTGCGTTCCCAAACGATTACCATTACCGTAAGCAAGAGCTTGGTCATTGCAGTGACTTTGTCGCCGCGTATTTTGGACTGACAGGTCCTCATTACGCCGTATCGACAGCTTGCTCTTCCAGTGGACGCGTATTTATCACCGCTCAACGTCTTTTAAAATCGGGGCTAGTCGATGCAGTGATTGTTGGTGGTGTCGACACCATATGTCGCCTGACCTTAAATGGCTTTAGTGGTCTAGAAGCCCTGTCAGACAAACACTGCTTACCATTCGATGCAGATCGTTCGGGTATTAATATCGGAGAAGCCGCGTCCATCATGCTATTGAGCCACACGCCAGCCAAAGTGGCGTTGTTAGGCGCAGGAGACAGCTCTGACGCACACCATATCTCTGCACCACACCCAGAGGGACTAGGTGCAGAAGAGGCCATGAACAAAGCCCTTTCAAACGCTGGCTTAACGGCTGAAGATATTGGTTACATCAATGCGCATGGAACCGCGACCCCATTGAACGATTCGATGGAAAGCAAAGCCATTTTCCGCTGCTTTGGCGATGCTGTATCAGTGAGCTCAACCAAACCGTTAACCGGTCATACTCTAGGTGCCGCCAGCGCAACTGAAGCGGCAATCGCATGGCATATTTTGAATTACGATCTCGATCTCCCCGTCCAGCATTGCGCAAACAAAGCGGAAGATATCGAAATCTCCCTCGTTGAAGCACCATCAAAACTTGGTGGAAAAGCGATTTTAAGCAACTCTTTTGCTTTCGGCGGTAATAACGTTAGTCTTATTTTTGGTTACGCTCATGACTAAACTTCCCCCAATTGAACAACTGCTTCCGCACGATAGACCAATGATCTTGGTTGATCGTGCTATCGATATTCAACAAGACACCATCCATTGTCAGGTTGATATTGGCGAGCATAACCCTTTTTTCAACCGTGATACTCAAACGGTTCCGGCGTATGTCGGCATAGAGTTTATGGCACAGTCTGTTGCCGCTTGGTCTGGCTACCATGCCCTTATTCAAGGACAGGAGCCACCTATTGGGTTCTTATTAGGCAGTCGACGTTACACCTCTGAGTGCGATGCCTTTACTAAAGGTCAACAGCTCGACGTATATGCCGAGAAAATGATGGAAGACAATGGCATGGCGGTGTTTTCTGCTCGCATGGAGTGGCAAGAAAAAACCATCGCTACCTGTCAGTTGAACGTATACGTTCCATCAGAAGAAAAATTAAAAGAAATGAAAATCAGGAGTCAACAATGACCCGACAAGTCCTCGTAACTGGTGCCAGTAAAGGCATTGGTAAAGCCATCGCCGTTCAACTTGCCAAAGACGGTTTCCACGTCGTCGTGCATTACATGGGCGATCAACAAGGCGCACAAAACACTTTAGAGACCATTGAACAACATGGTGGCTCGGGTCGTCTGATCCAGTTTGATATCAGCAACCGCGAAGAATGCCGTACTAAACTAGAAGCCGACATCGCAGAGCATGGTGCTTACTACGGTGTCGTCAACAATGCTGGCATCACTCGCGACACTGCTTTCCCAGCGATGACGGAAGAAGAATGGGATGGCGTGATTCATACCAACCTAGATAGTTTCTACAACGTACTGCACCCTTGCGTAATGCCAATGGTACAAAAACGCAAAGGCGGTCGTATTGTGACTCTCGCGTCGGTGTCTGGTCTGATGGGCAACCGTGGTCAAACCAACTACAGCGCGGCAAAAGCTGGCGTGATTGGTGCAACGAAATCTCTCGCGCTTGAACTCGCAAAACGTAAGATCACCGTGAACTGTGTGGCACCAGGTCTTATTGATACTGGCATGGTAGATGAGCACGTAAAAGAGCACGCGATGCCGCAAATCCCTCTTCGTCGCATGGGTGAACCAGAGGAAGTGGCTGGTCTGGTAAGCTACTTGATGTCTGATATCGCAGGTTATGTTACCCGCCAAGTTATCTCAGTAAATGGAGGCTTAGTATGAGTCGTCGAGTCGTTGTGACAGGTATGTCCGGTGTTACCGCCTTTGGTAACGATTGGTCAGCAGTAGAGCCTAAACTGCGCGACTGCCAGAACGCCACTCAATACATGCCTTCTTATGAGCAATATGATGGTTTGAACACCAAGCTTGCTGCACCTGTAACTGACTTCGAACTACCGAAGCATTACAAACGCAAACAAGTCCGCGGTATGGGTCGTGTCTCTAAGCTTGCGACTGTCGCAACAGAAAACGCGCTAAGCCAAGCTGGTCTGATTGGCAATGATGTTCTCACTAACGGTCAAACCGGTATCGCTTACGGCTCATCTACAGGCAGTACCGATGCCATTGGCGCATTTGGTGTAATGCTAAATGATAAAACCACCAAAGCGATTACCGCGACAACTTACGTACAAATGATGCCACACACGACTGCAGTTAACGTTGGTCTGTTCTTTGGCTTAAAAGGTCGCGTAATCCCAACCAGTAGCGCATGTACTTCTGGCAGCCAAGCGATTGGTTACGCCTACGAAGCCATTAAGCACGGTTACCAAACCGTGATGGTTGCAGGTGGCGCTGAAGAGCTTTGCCCAACAGAATCGGCTGTGTTTGATACCCTTTTCGCGACCAGTTTGAAAAACGACGCACCGAAAAGTACCCCAAGACCCTACGATACCGAGCGCGATGGCTTAGTAATTGGCGAAGGTGCAGGTACATTGGTTTTAGAAGAGTACGAACACGCAGTGGCTCGCGGCGCGAAAATCTATGCCGAGATCATTGGTTTTGCAAGCAACTGCGATGCTGCACACGTAACACAACCTCAAATGGAAACCATGCAAATCTGTATGGAGATGGCGCTACAGAACGCAGGCATTTCGGCAGATCAAATCGATTATGTATCGGCGCACGGTACGGCGACTGACCGCGGCGACATTGCAGAAAGCAACGCCACGGCAAATGCACTCGGTAAAGTGCCAATCAGCTCATTGAAGAGCTACTTTGGTCATACCCTAGGCGCTTGTGGTGCTATCGAGGCGTGGCTAAGCCTAGAGATGATGCACGGAGGTTGGTTTAACCCGACCCTTAACCTAGAGAACCTAGACCCACAGTGTGGCGACCTAGATTACATCTCAGGACAAGGTCGCGAGCTCAATGTTGAATACCTAATGAGCAATAACTTTGCGTTTGGCGGTATCAACACCTCACTCATCTTTAAAAAGATCTAAACCCCTTTTAAACAAAAAGCGCTAGCTTCTTCTTATTAGCTAGCGCTTTTTTGTTCTATTCGTAAGCTACAGATCGGTGCTTACAGCGATAAACATCTGCTGAAACTGACGTTGGATTTTGTCCATCAGTTTCTATCACCTTCACCACGTGATATCGGTTACCACCCGCCATATAAACTTGGTTTGCAAGTTCCTCAAATAAGGAACCTTTTTGTTGCTCAGACACAACTTGGTTACCGATGACTTTACACTCATTGTTTTCCACCTCTGCAAATGAGATTGGCTGCACCTCATTGGCACCAGGCAATAGCATGGTCTTGGTTGCTTTAGCCACACTTACGCTCGGTGCCGATGGACAGTGATACAACTCAGCAACCACACTGGAAGGACGACCACGACTGGTATCGAGCACGGTAGCAATGTGATAACGGTTACCTCCCGATGCGTACGTTTGATTCTTCAACATACGGTCAACGTTGTTAGGATGGATATCTTCAATCGTGTAAGAGTCCACCATCTGACAATTAAGATTTTTAATTGCTACGTCAGTAATCGGAGAAATATTGACAGCTTGTGGAAGCACACGAACTTTACGCGTGACACATCCACTTAAAATAGAAAGCACAACTGCGGTTAGAATTATTTTTTTCATGATTTACTAAATGGAATAGAAGAGAACCAAATTCTATGAAATGAGTCATTTTGGACAATCCAAAACGACAAAACCCCGACAACTCAGAGAGTTATCGGGGCTTTTGAATAAATGGCACGCCCTATAGGATTCGAACCTATGACCACATCCTTAGAAGGGACGTGCTCTATCCAGCTGAGCTAAGGGCGCGCTACAGGGACAGGATTATACGAGTTCAAGCGCTTAAATCAACGAGTTTTCATAACATTCTGATCTGAATGCCTAAAAAAAGGGCACCAAAAGGCTAAATGTTCAAAAACACCACAAAGCAAACGTTTGCGTATGGATGTTAAATAGATTTTCTGCGACAATGCGCCGCAAATAATTTGCCTTCTCAATTTAAAAGGAAAGTCATGACTGCTCAAAATATAGATGGAACTCTTATTTCCCAAACTGTTCGATCCGAAGTTGCAGCACGTGTGAAAGCTCGTATTGAAGCTGGTCTTCGCGCTCCTGGTCTTGCAGTTGTTCTAGTTGGTGAAGATCCAGCTTCTCAAGTATACGTTGGCAGTAAGCGCCGTGCGTGTGAGGAAGTTGGCTTTGTCTCTAAGTCTTTTGACCTTCCTGCGACAACGTCGGAAGAAGAATTGCTGGCTCTAATTGATGAGTTGAACAACGACGCAGAAATCGACGGTATTCTTGTTCAGTTGCCTCTTCCTGCTGGCATCGATGCAACGCACGTTCTTGAGCGCATTCACCCAGAGAAAGACGTGGATGGCTTCCACCCTTACAACGTGGGTCGTCTAGCGCAGCGCATTCCTAAGCTTCGTTCTTGTACACCAAAAGGCATTATTACGCTTCTTGACCGTTACAACATAGAACTACGTGGCAAACACGCAGTTGTGGTTGGTGCATCAAACATTGTAGGTCGCCCAATGACTCTTGAGCTGCTTCTTGCTGGCTGCACAACAACGACTTGTCACCGCTTTACCAAAGACCTAGAAGGTCACGTTCGCCAAGCAGACCTTGTTGTAGTTGCGGTTGGTAAGCCGAACTTCATTCCTGGAGAGTGGATTAAGAAAGGCGCGGTTGTGGTTGATGTGGGTATCAACCGTCTTGAGTCAGGCAAACTAGTGGGTGACGTGGAATACGATAAAGCGCGTGAAAACGCGAGCTTCATTACCCCTGTACCAGGTGGTGTTGGTCCGATGACAGTGGCAAGCCTAATTGAGAACACAATGCTGGCATGCGAACAGTTCCACACCAAAAAGTAAGTGCGCCCCCGATGAAAAAAAGGCTCCAGTGGAGCCTTTTTTATTGGCTGTAACTCTAACCCCAGCCGTTAATAACAATATAACTCAATAGAGAGTGAGTATTTTTTGAACCACTTCTAAGTTCATTCAAACACAGCCAATACACAATTTAGTCGCGGTATAGTGGTTTTCATTTGTTTCTGTACAGCTAAATACCATGCGAGAAAGAATACTGTTTGAAGGTCCGTCACCAAAACAAAACCTACCGGATTATGAGTTTTACGCGGAAGGTGGAAGCCCCAAATTTACTGATTTCATTTGCGATTTTATCGACCAACAGAAAGAGCAGCTCGAAGAGATCAATCTCGCGTTGTATTTATGCAATAACAAATTGATGCTGGAAAGTATGATTGGATCAGCGTTGAAGGCTGGAATTACATTGAATATCTTCTCTATTCCTTTAGAGGGCTACGATAAAACTCCGGCGCAATCTCCCACTTTCGCACCTAAGCTAAGCAAAAACAAAGCACTACAAAGTAAACAGAAAAAACCGTTCTCCAAAAAAGACATCGCCCAGTATTTATATGGCAGATTTGCCAAGTCTGAGAATCCAAAAATCAACTTGTACATCTGTGATCATATGTATGTCCGATCGAAGTATGTTAAGCCCTTCTCTCGAGGAAGAATGCCCTACTCTCTCCATATCAAACACCTATTTATTAAGTTCAAATCGGGGTCTAGTCACTCCATGGTCACGTCTTCAAATATGGCAGTCAGGGACTTAATTAAGCACGAGTTATTGGTTCATACGGAAAACTCAGAACACGATCATCAAAGGTGTCAGGTGTTTTTTGACCACTTAAAAATCAATAGCGCAAATATCAAACATTACAAGGAAAAACGAGGGTATAGCTATCAAGAGAAGACACAAGAGAGATTGTCTTCCCCCTCATGGGATCAAGGCATCTACTTTACCGCTCACTTTTTAAATGAATCCAATACCATTGTTCAGGATAAAATTTATACCCTGATTCGCAATGCGAGAAAAAGGATCATTCTGTGTGCACAGCACATTAATGATCAGAACTTAATACCTAACCATCCCGATGTCGAACTGCGCGTCATTTCTCAAACCTATACGGATGAGCACAAAATTAAAAAATCAGGTAAACACTACGTTTGCATCAACCAGCAGTTAGTGGAAACGCGGATGCCTTCTAATACCACTAACTTTCTCCAGATGGTCAACTTCCTCAAACAAAGACCAAACACGGCGTATTACTTCAACACCTCTTTGCACGCTAAATTTATCATCGTCGATGACACAATCATTATCTCCACGGGTAACCTGACAGAGACTCAATTTATTTACCGTTATGTTGCATCAATGAATCTCGTCAACATGCCTGATACCACCTACGAAGGGACACATTCCGAGGTGAATGCCTACTATTTGAGTCGCAACAATCCAAAACTTGCCGATGAGCTTGTCACTTATTTTGAAGTATTAACTCAATGCCCTCTCACCCATCGCGCTTTCTGAGTCTGGCTTCTACTATACCCAAGTGACTTCAAGATGCAGGATTCAGAGCGTTGTCATTGATTCGAGAGTAAGGAAAACAACGCAGTGTAATAGCCAGCTCTTTCCAAGTTGTTTGACGCAGCAATCGGGTCAATGACACGCTCCCAAAGGGCGAGCTGCCTTGGCTTGTATACTTTGTTGCCGATTCTTGATTTAGAATGACTAGATCTTTAAATCGCCGCCGCGTCTACAAACCAAGTCATTCTCGCTGAACCTAGCATCTCGAGGTTACTTGGGTATAAGTGCAGCCATACATTCAACTTATTGAAATAACGTGAGAAAAAATCACTGGCCTTATGTACAGTAAGTTGGTACAATACGCCCATTATTTAGACGACATATATCAGAGCATGACACAACGAATCGTTTCTTTTTTTGCTGGGGCTGGTGGCTTAGACCTAGGGTTCGAACAAGCCGGGTTCAATGTAACTTGGGCTAACGAATACGATAAAGATATTTGGGCGACATACGAGAAGAACCATCCTCACACTACGTTGGACAGACGTAGTATCACAAACATTGATGCGGATGAAGTGCCTGAATGTGATGGTATTATTGGTGGTCCACCATGCCAAAGCTGGAGTGAAGCGGGTGCACAACGTGGTATCGAAGACAAGCGTGGTCAGCTGTTCTTCGATTTTATCCGTATCCTAGAAGCGAAAAAGCCCAAGTTCTTCTTGGCTGAAAACGTAAGTGGTATGCAGCACACACGCCATGCAAACGCGCTCAACAACATCAAGCAGATGTTTAAAGATGCTGGTTATGATTTGTATTACCAGATGATGAACGCGGTTGACTACGGCGCTGCGCAAGACAGAAAGCGCGTTATCTTTATTGGCTTCAGAAGTGACTTAAACATCAAGTACACCTTCCCAGAACCAATGGAAAAAACAGAACGTCGCACCTTGAAGCACGTGATTGCAGACCTTGATGGAACGGCAGTGCCTGCATTAGACAAGCAGAAGCCAAACCCAGATGTAAAAGTGCTAAACCACGAGTACATGATTGGCGGTTTCTCTACGATGTTTATGTCTCGAAACCGAGTGAGAACTTGGGATGAGCCTTCTTTTACCATTCAGGCTGGCGGTCGCCACGCACCGATTCACCCAGGCGCGCCAAAAATGGAAAAAGTAGAGACAGACAAGTTTAAGTTTGTGGAAGGTCACGAAGACAAATATCGCCGTCTGAGTGTGCGTGAGTGCGCACGAATTCAGGGCTTCCCGAATGACTTTGAGTTCGTTTACAACAATGTTGCAGCGGGCTACAAGATGATTGGTAATGCTGTTGCTGTCCCTTTTGCAAAAGCATTGGCTTTAAGCATTCAAGAGCACCTAGCTCAAGCAAAAGATCTTAAAGCCGCTTAACGAAAAAAAGTATCCCTAAATGCCTTTAGGGATACTCATTTCTTCTCTTTCTATTACTTCAATTGGAAGAAGCTCCCCACTTAAGGGAACCTTCCATCACCTTTCAATTAAAGACTCAAAATCACGCCAGCGATTGATGCGCTCATCAGGTTGGCCATTACGCCTGCTGCGATTGCGCGGAAGCCGTATTTCGAGATGAATGAACGCTTCTCTGGTACGAGTGAGCCTAGACCGCCAATCAGCATTGCCATGGTTGAGATGTTTGCGAAACCACACAGTGCGAAGGTTACGATAGCTTGTGAGTGTGCGCTTAGCTGAGACTTCACTTCCATCAGTTGGATGAAGGCTACGAACTCGTTTACCACAATCTTGTTACCGATCAGTGAGCCAGCCACAATAGCTTCATTCCAAGGAATACCTAGCAACCATGCGATTGGTGCGAATAGGTAGCCAAGTACTAGCTCGAAGCTCAGTTCCATACCGAATAGACCGCCGAACCAGCCTAGAATGCCGTTTAGCATCGCGATAACGCTCACGAACGCCAATAAGGTTGCACCTACCGCCACTGCGATGCGTAAACCAGACATTGCGCCGTCTGCCATTGCTTCAACCACATTGGTTGCACGTGGCATTTCTACTTGGTCTAGGCCGATATCTGGTGTTGTGGTGTCTGTCTCTGGCATCATGATTTTTGCCATCAGAAGACCTGCAGGCGCTGACATGAATGCTGCCGCGATTAGGAAGTTAAGATCCACACCCAGTGATGCGTAACCTACTAGCGTGCCACCAGCAACCGATGCCAAACCACCAGTCATTACTGCGAAAAACTGAGAATCACTCATGTGCTTCAGGTATGGCTTTACTACAAGCGGCGCTTCAATCATACCAACGAAGATGTTCGCTGTTGCAGATAACGATTCTGCACGACCTGTACCTAGCAAACGCTGAAGACCACCACCGATTAGGTTGATCACTTTTGGCATTATACCGATGTGGTACAAACCAGAAATCAGTGCCGAGAAGAAGATGATGATACCAAGTACGTTAATCGCGAAGGTAAAGCCGTTGGTCGCAAGACCGCCGAATAGGAACGCGATGCCCTCTTGACCGTAGTTGATTAGGTTAGAAACCGCGCCAGTTACTGCGTTAAGCGCTTCTTTACCCGCTGGTACGTAAAGTACCAATAACGCGAAGATTACTTGCAGAGCAAAAGCCAAAGACACCGTTCGTAGACGAATGTTCTTACGGTTAGTCGAAAGCAGCCATGCTACGAATAGGATGGCTACGATACCAAGAATTGAGTTCATAAAATGAATCCGACAAAAGGGGGAACAGGAAAGGCGTCGGATTGTATAGAGCGTAAAAAAAGCTGCAAGTTGGGGATGTTAACAGGCTGAGAATCTCGCCTGCTCACTCTTTAACCAGAAAAATAACTCTTTGAATTAAATAAAGATAAACGTTTGCCTAAAGTTATTATTTCCAAATGGAAAAGATGTTTCTGGATTTGGAAAAATTTTGTGATTCAAATCACCTTATGTATTCCTTATTTCGGAATCGAAATATACGGCGCTAATCGCTGATCCCAATGGCAAGGCGATCCGATCTTTTGTTTGATGAACTCGATCACTGCTGAGATCTTTTTCGGCATATGTTGACGGCTTGGGTACACCGCATAAAACGGCATGGATTGGCTGGCTCTCCAATCAGGTAGAAGCTGTATTAGTTTGCCTGAGCGGAATTCATCCCCCAGCAAATAAGTGGCTAAGTAAGCAATCCCCCACCCTGCGATTGCGGCATCACGCACCGCTTCTGCTAAATCGACCGAGTAGTTGCCAGAGACTTTCACGTTGAGCTCTTGCTCGCGATTGGTGAACGCCCAACTGGTGTAGTCACGCTCCCAACTGCGGTAAATAAGGCAGTTGTGCTGCGACAAGTCATTCGGTTCGGTTGGCGTATCGAACTTGAGTAAGTAATCTGGCGAAGCAGCAACCACAAATTGGCAATCTGCTAAGCGCTGAGCAATGTAACCTTCTGGCAAATGTTCATTATTGGTAATCCACAGATCCAAGCCTTCTTCGAGCATATCGACTTTGTAATCGAACAAATGCACTTCGACTTGCAGTTGCGGGTATTTCTCACGAAGTTCTTGAATGGCAGGGATGATGTGCAACGTGCCAAAAGACTGCGACAAACCGAGACGAACCAAACCGGCGACTTCATCGCGTTGGCTTTCCATCTCTAACGTGGCACTGCTAACGGCTTGCACCACTTGTTCACAATGGTGATAGAAGGTTTGCCCCGCTTCGGTTGGCGTGAAGCTGCGCGTGGTGCGTTGCACGAGCTTGATACCCAGTGACGCTTCCAACTGGCTGAGCTGTTTACTGACGTGAGAAACAGACACGCCTAAGCTCTTTGCCGCAGCGGTAAAGTTTTTATGTTTGATCAACGCCGAGAAGATCACCATTTGTGCAGCACGTTCAGATAACACGCAAACCTCGTTTCAAATAGAGAAAACAAAGGGCTCCGAAGAGCCCCTTTTTATTCGTTTATACATTCAATCTAGAATGTGATGCGGTCAGCTAAATGACTTACCGCCAGTGCGAAGTAGTAAGAGCGGTTCCACTTCATCAACACATTGTAGTTGTTGTACACCAGGTAAGTACGACCGTTCTCATCGTCTGGCATGATCAACCATGCTTTGATGTCTTCGTCCAACTTAGGAAGTGGGCTGCCATCGTATTTGGTGATGCCAAGCTTGCTCCACTCTTGCAGATACTTACCTTTTTCCGCTTCGCGACCTTGCAGGTTGCGGTCAATGCCGTGTGGCACTTTAACCTGACGACCCCAAGTGAACTTATCATCCCAGCCAGATTTGCTTAGGTAGTTCGCAGTAGAAGCAAACACATCAGCTTCTGATTGCCAGATATCCTTCTTGCCGTCGCCGTTACCATCCGCGGCAAAGCGTAGGAATGAGCTTGGCATAAACTGACATTGACCCATCGCACCAGCCCAAGAACCTTTGAAGTTCTCTAGCTCGATATGACCTTCATCTAGGATTTGTAGTGCCGCCATGGTTTCTTTACGGAAGAACTCTTCACGGCGCCCCTCAAACGCCATGGTCGACAACGCGTCGATCACGCGGAAGTTACCAGTGAACTTACCGAAGTTACTTTCCACGCCCCAAAGTGCAACGATAAAGCGCGGCTGCACGCCAAACTCATCACCAATGCGTTTTAGCTCAGCGTAGTGTTCTTTGTACAGTTGCTTCGCTTGTTTTACCTTCCACTCAGGTACCGCGCGCGGAATGTATTCATCTAACGTCAGTTTCTTCTCAGGTTGGTTACGGTCGGCTTTGACTGCTCGTGGTTTGTATTCCACATCAGCAAAAGCGGCACTGATCACCTGTTCGGAAATGCCTTTATCACGCGCTTCTGCGCGCAATTTATTTAGGTATTCATCAAAGCCATCGCTGCTTGCAAAGGCTGAAGTGCACATACCAACGCTGAGCATTACTGCCAGTATCTTTTTCATATCGCCCTCCTTGAGCGAGGCAGAATTCCCAGATGAAAAGCGGTGACGTTATTCGCCTTTCTGCTGGGCTTTTTGTTCTTTGTATTTTTCTAGTAGGTTTTCCGGCGGAGGCGGAACCTGTAGGAAGAAACCATCATTGATTAGTGACGTTTTCACTTTCTCGACATCAACTTGTGCCAAAGTACGACCATCAAGTTTGATTGTCATCACCGGCATAGGCTTACCGAACATCTGCATTAACGTGTCAGGAACCTGTGAGAAATCATCCTTTTTCGGAATATAGAGATAAGTGCCTTCTTTTCTGGAGCTTTTATAAATAGAACAAAGCATGACGAGCCTTTTGTGCTGATTTACCCGCTTTGAGTGCGGATTTTGTTGAAAACGTAAAATTCTCGCAAACTTGATAGCAAATTTGAGATTAATTCACTTATTTGCCCGCTTGAGAACTTGCTGCGCTAAAGGATGAAATATAACATGACAGACCTAGTTTAAGGCAACGCTCTTTCAATAAAGGCAAGAAGTCCACGATGACCCATTCACCTGACCTTAAAGGTAGCAGTTTTACATTGTCAGTTTTACACCTTTCTGACAACGAGATCGCTAAGACTGTCGAATTTTTGCAAGAAAAGGTTTCTCAAGCACCCTCTTTCTTCGCATCCGCACCTCTGGTTATCAATATAGCAAAAGTAGAAGGCGACATTGATTTCACCACACTTAAACAAGGCATCGCCGATGCAGGGTTTATTCCGGTTGGTGTGACTGGCTGTAAAGATAAGCGCGTTCAAAACCTTGCCTCAGAAGCGGGCTTCGCCATCATGTCTGCGAGCAAATCTCCAACTCAAGCACCAGCGAAAATGGCGCCGACCAAAATCGTTCGTACGCCTGTGCGTTCTGGTCAGCAGATTTACGCCAAAGACGGTGACTTGGTTGTACTAGCACACGTAAGCGCTGGTGCAGAAGTGATTGCTGATGGCTCTATCCACATTCATGGCACTCTACGCGGACGCGCCATTGCTGGGGCGAGTGGTCAACAAGAAGCACGAATTATTTGTCACGATTTACAAGCTGAACTGGTTTCCATTGCTGGAGATTACTGGTTGAGCGATCAAATTGAGAGTGAGTATTGGCAAAAGAAAGTAATGATCAGTAAAGCCGAAGAATCATTACATCTAGAAACACTCACGATTTAGTCTAAAAAGGAAATAAAATGGCACGCATTATTGTAGTAACGTCTGGTAAAGGTGGCGTTGGTAAAACCACTTCAAGCGCAGCCATCGCCTCTGGTCTGGCTCTTAAGGGCAAAAAGACTGCGGTGATCGATTTTGATATCGGCTTGCGTAACCTCGATCTTATCATGGGCTGTGAGCGCCGCGTGGTGTATGACTTTGTTAACGTCATCAACGGTGAAGCAACGCTTAACCAAGCGATGATCAAAGACAAGCGCACAGATAACCTATTCATTCTTCCAGCTTCTCAAACACGTGATAAAGACGCGCTGACCAAAGATGGCGTGCAACGTGTGTTCACTGAGTTGGATGAAATGGGCTTCGACTTCATCATCTGTGACTCTCCAGCAGGTATCGAGCAAGGTGCTCTGATGGCGCTGTACTACGCAGATGAAGCGATTGTAACGACCAACCCAGAAGTGTCTTCGGTACGTGATTCTGACCGTATCCTAGGTATTTTGGATTCTAAGTCGCTACGTGCTGAGCAAGGTCTTGAGCCTGTTAAGCAGCACCTATTGCTGACGCGTTACAACCCATCTCGCGTAACACAAGGTGAGATGCTGAGCGTTGAAGACGTAGAAGAGATCCTACACATTTCTCTACTGGGCGTGATTCCAGAAAGCCAAGCCGTTCTAAACGCATCAAACAAAGGTGTGCCAGTGATCTTTGACGAGAACACAGACGCAGGCATGGCTTACTCTGATACGGTAGACCGCCTACTGGGCAACCAGGTTGAATTTCGTTTCCTTACCGAGGAGAAGAAAGGAATCTTTAAACGACTATTCGGAGGCTAGAAATGTCACTATTAGAATTTTTCCGCCCGCAAAAGAAAACTTCAGCGAATCTAGCCAAAGAGCGTTTGCAGATCATCGTTGCTGAGCGTCGTAGCCAGAACGATCCTGCGCCTTCTTACTTGCCTCAATTGAAAGAGGACATCTTGAAGGTGATCAGCAAATACGTTGCGATTGATCCAAACATGGTGGATTTGACGTTTGAGCACAAGGACGATGATATTTCGGTTCTTGAGCTAAACGTGAAGTTGCCAGAAGACGAGAAGTAATTACTTTTCGACTTTGCTTGAGAGTCTTCCTCTTCGTCATTCTGGACAGCGAGGTACGAGCGCGATTCAGAATCTATTACCAGAGTACTCGGCTTGGTGAAAGAAGGTTTTGGCTTTAAAGCGGGCTGTCAGTAGATTCCTAGTCTCACTTAAGCTTTTGGCTTTCACCCAGCTTCGCTGGAATGACTCAAGACCCCTTCGTCATTCTGAACAGCGAGGCGCGAGCGTGATTCAGAATCTACGACTAGCGTGCTCGGGTTGTTGAAAATAGGTTTTGGCTTCAAAGCCAATTACAAATGCGTGTTACAAAAAAGGTTGGCGATAGTGCCAACCTTTTTTATTTGGTACTTACTTCAGCACCTTATTCATCTTCTCGCCGAGCAATTCAAGACGCCAGCCTTGCATGACATCCGGTAGACGCGCTGGGTCGCGGTCTTTCTTCCATACCCAACTGATGATTTGGTTGATCTGCTTTTTAGACGCCAAGAACTCGGTCGCCAAGCCTGATTTTTGCGATGCTACCTTCACCACATCTTTCATGTTCTTGAAGATTTGCTTGTAGCCTGGATAATCCATCAAACGCTCGATTTTAGCTGGGTAATCATCGGCAGGTGTTTGCTTTGCACTTTTCACGATAGCCGCAATTCGTGCGCCGTGGCGGTTAATCGCACGAATGTCGATGCCTTCCGCTTCCATCTTCTTAAAGCCAGTCAAACCAAGGCGAGCCACTGTCAGCAAATCACCTTCTTTGAAGATAAAGTTCAGTGCTAGGTCACGCTTAATCGCTTCGCGGTAGCGCCAAGTCGCCAAAGGCTTAAGAATCGCAAGTTCAGCCGGTCTTAGTTGCCATGCACCTTTGATATCTAGGTAGACGGTTTCTTCATTTAAGTTACGAATACGCTTTGATACAAGCAGGTCACTCTCTTGCTGAACCGCTTCCCACCAGCCTGCTTCGTTCACTTTATCTAATAGCTTCTCGTAAAGAGGCATTAGGTAGTGTACGTCGGCCGCGGCGTAATCAAGCTGCTTTTGAGTCAGTGGACGCGCCATCCAATCAGTGCGAGATTCGCTCTTGTCTAGCTCGACACCTAGGTATTCTTCTACCAGCGTAGCAAAGCCCGTCGACAGACCGTGACCCAAAAATGCTGCCATCAACTGAGTATCCACCATTGGGAATGGTGTGCAGCCAAAGGCATTTTGGAAGACTTCTAAATCTTCACCACACGCGTGCAGTACTTTTAGCACTGAGGTGTCTTTTAGCAACTCGACGAACGACGTCATGTCAGTCAGTTCGGTCGGGTCGATAAGGGAAAGTTGTTTGCCATCGAAAAGCTGAATCAAACCTAGTTGCGGATAGTAAGTCCTGATTCGCACGAATTCGGTATCCAGCATAACTACGTCGGCTTCTCTTGCTAGAGCGCAGACTTCTTCTAGGTCTTTGTTTTTCGTAATGATCTGATAGTTCACATGCTTCTCGCTATAAAAAAATGCCAGCAAAACGCTGGCATTCTAACACTATTTGGCAATAAATGATTGTTGCACAAAGAAATCCGCTTATGCGCTCTTCTTCGCTAGTTCTGCGTCGTTCTCTTCACGCAGTACGCGACGAAGGATCTTACCTACGTTGGTCTTCGGTAGATCTTCACGGAACTCAACCAACTTCGGCACTTTGTAGCCCGTTAGGTGTTGGCGACAGTGTGTAATCACTTCGTCTTTGGTTAGGCTTGGATCGCGTTTTACAACGTAGATCTTCACCAACTCGCCAGACACTTCGTGAGGCTGACCGATTGCCGCGACTTCTAGTACTTTACCGTGCAGAGCAACCACGTCTTCGATTTCGTTCGGGTAAACGTTAAAGCCAGACACAAGAATCATGTCTTTCTTACGGTCAACGATGTGTAGGAAGCCTTCATCATCAAACTTAACGATGTCACCCGTCGATAACCAACCGTCTTCGTTGATCACTTCTTTAGTCGCTTCTGGGCGCTGCCAGTAACCTTGCATCACTTGAGGACCGCGCACTTGAAGCTCACCTGTCTCAGTATTTGCTAGTGGGTTACCTTCTTCATCAACAATACGTACTTCAGTTGATGGCACAGGCAGACCGATAGAACCGTTGTATTCCACTAGGTCGTGCGGGTAAGCCGCCACCAATGGAGAACATTCTGTTAGACCGTAACCTTCTAGTAGGTAACAGCCTGTGGTCTTTTGCCATTTTTCAGCGACGGCACGTTGCACTGCCATACCACCACCTACTGCTAGGCGAAGGTTGCTGAAATCTAGCTCATGGAAATCTTCATTGTTCACTAACGCGTTAAACAGGGTGTTAACGCCAGTAATCGCAGTGAACTGGTATTTTTGCAGCTCTTTCACAAAGCCTGGGATATCACGTGGGTTAGTGATAAGCAGGTTGTTACCGCCCATCTCAACGAACAGTAGACAGTTCACCGTTAGTGCGAATACGTGGTAAAGCGGCAGCGCCGTAACAACAAGCTCGCGACCCGGAGACAATACAGGACCATAAGCACCTTTCGCCTGCATTACGTTAGCGATCATGTTGCGGTGCGTCAGGATTGCGCCTTTCGCTACGCCCGTTGTACCACCAGTGTACTGTAGGAATGCGATATCATCGCCAGACATAAATGGTTTCACGTACTGAAGACGACGACCTTTGTGCAGCGCTTTACGCATTGAGATTGCACCCGGTAGATCGTACTTAGGCACCATGCCCTTCACGTACTTAACCACGAAGTCGACAAGCGTACCTTTCGCACGTGGCAACATTTGACCAAGGCTGGTCAGAACCACGTGTTTCACTGGCGTGTTTTCTACGATTTGCTCTAGTGTGTTCGCGAAATTAGAAACGATAACGATCGCTGTTGCGCCAGCATCGTTTAGCTGGTGCTCAAGCTCACGAGGAGTGTAAAGTGGGTTCACGTTCACAGCGATACAGCCTGCACGCAAAATACCAAATAGCGCGACAGGGTATTGAAGCAGGTTTGGCATCATAAGAGCAACGCGGTCGCCCTTCTTCAGCTTAAGTTCGTTTTGTAGGTATGCGGCGAATGCGCGGCTACGCTCTTCCAATTTGCGGAAGGTCATGACCGAGCCCATGTTCATGAATGCCGGCTGGTCTGCGTATTTTTGAACAGACTGCTCGAACATTTCTACCAAAGACTCATATTGCTCTGGATTAATGGTTTCAGGTACGTCACTTGGATAACGTGAAAGCCATGGTTTATCCACGATGTTACTCCTCGTTTATAACTGGCTAAAAAATAGCGTCCTTTTTATTTTGAGCACTATTACAGCACAGCAAACGTGCTTGAGCACGTAACTCTCAAACACTTGTTTAAATTTTGTTAACTACACCAAGAATTCGCTTTGCGACCTCGAGTATTTGCTCTAAATGGCAATGATGCCCACCCGCGACAGAAACCACGTTCGGTGGATTTTCGCCCCAATCGACTTGGTTAGACTGTAAATGTTGAAATCCTTTGTCACCCAATATGATCAGGTGTGGACAGCGTATTTGGCTGGTGATCGAGTTCGCGTGGTCCTGTGCCATGCGATAAAGAGAATCGCACTTTAATTTGGCATCGTGTCGCCAAAACCATTGGTTCTCGCGACATTCAGTCCCGCGCTCTACGATTGGCATCAACTGCTCGGCGGTCAGGTGATTCGCTTGCATGCGTAGCTTTAACGCCAGATCGAAAGAAGCGATCGCTCGCTCCGGTTTGTTGCGTTGACGTTGCCGGCTAAGGACACCATCACGCAGTCGTTTTACGCTATTGGAAGGTTGTTCTGCGAGTGGACCCGCTCCTTCAATTTGCACTAACGCTTCGACCTGTTCAGGAAAGGCAGCACTATAGCAACTTGCGATTAAAGCGCCTAGTGAATGACCTACTAACACCAGTCTGTTTGGCGATAATTCATCCAATAATTGGTGTAAATCAGCAATGTAGTCGTGGAAGGGGTAGTAATTGTCTGAGGATTTATGACTGGATAAGCCATGACCAAATAGGTCAATTGCTAGTAAATGAAGATCAGGGTTGCAGTGATGGATAGCTTGCATCAAGGTTTTGAAGCTGCCTGCGTTATCCATCCACCCATGAAGAAAAACGACTGAACAAGCAGTCGTTTTTTCATTTCCGATCTCTAAGGCTGCCATGCTCCCATTTGGGAGTTCGAAACGGCGCTCATTCATCACAGATTATTTAACCTTCTTGATCACCTTACCGTCTTGCGGGAAATCCGAACGCATCATACGGCAGTTTATGGAGTAACAAGGGTAGTAATAGGTTGGCGTGTCGTACATACGTACTCGCTCTTCAATCTTCCATAAACGGTAGCCATCGCCTTTGATGACAGGGAAGATGTATTGGTGCTCGCCAATTTTGCCTTCTTCTTCGCCCGCACCTTTACCCACCACGGTAATGATTCGACCTTTACTGAAAGCAACTGGCTCTAAGTAACCATCAAAATAAACCGCGAAGCGACCCGTTGGTTCTTGATCGATGTCCGGCTTGCCTGATTTGCTGATTGGCAGATTTACGATCTCCAGACGCGTTTGGTCTTTCAAGTTATCCACTTTCGCGATAACACCACCAAGACGGACATCGTTAGCAGCCTGTCCTTGGTCTTCAGCAAAGGCTTTGTAATCCGTCAAAACCTGCTCGGTGCTTGCATTCAGCTCTTCAGGAAGAGAACTACAGGCAGAAAGCCCGAATGCTGCGATAATAACCAGAAAAATACGTCCAGAAAGTTTCATAAACCCCCACTATAAATTCGTTGTTTTACACATAGATATCGACACCAAGTAATTGAGCAAGTTCCTCTTTCTTCGCTCGATTCATGACGTCCATATACTGTTCCATTGCTTTGCGAGCGTGACCCTCGGGCAAATCATATTGCACTTGAGCGCGATGAATCTGAGACTCATCCACTTGCTTAATGGAATGCGCGACAGCGTTCGCCACCTTAGAGGGTTGACCAACGGGCTGCTTATCTTGAGCTTTCTTTACCTGCCCTTTTTTACCGACTTTATTGGTGCGTTTTGCACCCGGTATTAACGCAGGAGGTAAACCATTGATAGACGCCATAACGCTCCATAAAAATACAGGGCGAACGCCCTGTACTTTGTCAAATCATTGAAAGACCGATTATTCGCGCCCCGGAAGTTTCTTCCACGTCACATTATCACGCAGATAAACCGGGCTCGATTCTTCTACTGGAACTGTGTTGCCTTTCTTAAGCTCCTGCTCAGCAAGAATCACAATGTCTTGTGAATCAGGGTAAAGCACATCACCGCTCGTTAAGTTGAGTGGCAGTTTGCCAAGATCTTCTTGGTAAGCATCCCAACCAGTACCTGCTTTAGTCCACGTTTTGTCGTCTGCTTGCGCTTCTTCTGCAAGTCGTGCTGGTGGAATAACGCATTCTGCATCCACACCTGCCCATTCACCGTTTTCTTGGCGAGTGTAACGTGCCCAGTAAACTTCACTCATACGCGCATCAATCGCAACCGCAACATCCGTTGCACCGTGCAGGCGGTAGCTTGCTTGTGCCATCGCAGCCAACGTTGAAACGCCAATCATTGGTAAGTCAGCACCAAACGCCAAACCTTGCGCGATACCAATACCGATACGAACACCAGTAAAGCTGCCCGGACCACGACCAAACGCCAATGCGTCTAAATCTTGTAGAGTTAGACCGGCTTCTTTCAGTACTTCGTCTACCATAGGCAGCACTTTCTTAGTGTGATCACGAGGAGCCACTTCACTGCGTGAAATCACTCGGTCATTAACCAGTAGCGCAACTGAACAGTTCTCAGTTGCCGTATCGATAGCAAGAATTTTTGCGCTCATGTAACTCTCTACAATTCTTCTTTAATTTATTGATGCCACAGCGCATTAGTCTGCGGCAGGTTGTTCTGTTTTTAGGAATGTTTTGATTCGTTCCAAATCCCGTGTTCTTGGGATTGGCGGTAAACTGCCAAGGAAGATGCCACCATAATCACGCGTCACCAAACGGTTGTCGCAAATGATTAAAGCCCCATGGTCTTTTTGGTCTCGAATCAAACGTCCTACGCCCTGCTTTAACGTGATAACCGCGTCTGGGATTTGCACTTCTGCAAACGGCTCACCACCACGTAATCGACAATCTTCGATTCGGGCTTTGAGTAGCGGGTCATCAGGGGCAGTAAACGGTAATTTGTCGATGATAACACAGCTCAGCGCATCACCTCTAACATCGATCCCCTCCCAGAATGCCCCAGTCGCCACCAGCAGCGCGTTACCCAGTTCCATAAACTCGGCAAGGGTCTTTTGTTTGCTCATCTCACCTTGCATCAGCACAGGCAGATCCAGTACTTCACGGAAACGTTCACCAAGCTCACGCATCATGCTGTGCGAAGTACACAGGAAGAAACAACGCCCATCGTTTTCTTCAATTACAGGCGCAAGCATTCGCACCAGTTTGTCGGCTAAGCCAGGGCTGTTTGGCTCTGGTAGATAACGAGGTACACACAAGCGTGCTTGCTTCTCGTAATCAAACGGAGATGGCAACGAAAACTGCTGCTTCGGCTTCAATCCAAGACGGTCGGTAAAGTGTTTAAAGTCCCCCGAAACCGCAAGGGTTGCTGAGGTAAAAATCCACGCACCTTGTTTGATTTCGATTTGCTCATGGAATTTATCTGCCACCGATAGCGGCGTAATGTGCAGAGCAAAATGGCGGGGAGATGTGTCGTACCAGTATGAGTAACCAGTAATATCGACATCACAGACGCGGTCAATTCTCCCTTTGATCAGATTGGCACGCTCAAAGGCGGTATCCAGCAATTGGCTTCGACCTAATGCCAGTTTCAATACGTCAATCGCCAAGTCTAAGCTATCGGTTAAGCGCACCAATTCACGTTTGATCGATTCCGACTGCAGCGCTTCACGCCAGTTACCGCGAAAGCCCGGTTCACCCAGTACGATGCGCATATCCATGGCACTTTGCATCAGCTTATCGCCCACTTTTTGTAGCTGGCGCATGTCTTTTGCTTCAGTACGGTAGGCAATCTCAATGTCCTTAGCGAGCTCTTGGATCTGTCGGCTAGAGATCGATTGTCCGAAGTATTCGCTGGCAATGTCTGGAAGCTGATGAGCTTCGTCGAAAATGAATACATCTGCCTCAGGGATCAGTTCACCAAAGCCAGTTTCTTTGATCGCAAGGTCTGCAAGGAACAAGTGGTGGTTAACGACAACAATGTCTGAATCCATTGCTCGTTTGCGTGCTTTTAAGACGAAACAATCGGTGTAGCTCGGACACTCTTTGCCCAAACAGTTGTCGTTGGTTGAAGTAATGGTCGGGATGATCATGCTGTCTTCTGGCAGATCCTCACAGTCCCCTAAATCGCCCGTTTTGGTCTCAGACGACCAAGTTCGGACTTTAACCAATTGAGTCAACAGTGTTGGATCGGCTTCATTGGTATGGCTCTCGACCATTTGTCGGCTAAGACGATCCAAACATAAGTAGTTGGAGCGACCTTTTAGTAACGCAACTTGTCCATAAAAGCCTAAAGCACTGACCATCAACGGCAAGTCACGGTGATACAACTGCTCTTGCAGGTTCTTCGACCCGGTACTGATGATGACTTTTTTGCCGCTTAATAGCGCAGGTACAAGGTAAGCGAAGGTCTTCCCCGTTCCCGTTCCTGCTTCAACCACCAGCTGAGTTTGGTCTTTGATCGCACTGCTGACAGCTTCTGCCATATCGATTTGTGGCTGGCGAGCTTGAAAGCCCGGAATGGCTTTGCCTAACGCGCCCTCAGAGGAGAATGTTTTTGCGATCATGCCTGACATCTGGTTGGAAAAATTGTCGTGAGTATATCAGGAGTTGAGTGTAAACATCAGCCAACAAAAGCACTAGGTTTTAGCATCGCGCGGATAATTTGTTGAAACCGCGCCGAGAATAGATTATTTATGAAGTCAGATTGCAGTACGATTCACGCTTCTGACGTGACCCTTTTATTCGTACGCTAGAAAAATAATGCATGGAAGTATCTGATTTATGGAAAAGAAAACACTGTTAACCCATTGTTCTGACGCACCGGGTTTGATCTCAAAAATCACCAATATCTGTTATAAGCATCAGCTGAATATCGTTCATAATAACGAGTTTGTTGATAACACCAGTGGGCACTTTTTCATGAGAACCGAGTTGGAGGGTTACTTCAACGATCAAACGCTACTCGCCGATTTAGACCAAGCACTGCCCCAAGGTGCAAAACGCAAACTTATTAGCTCTCGCCGCAAACGCATTGTTATCCTAGTAACCAAAGAAGCGCACTGTCTGGGTGATATTCTGATGAAGACTTACGATGGCAGCTTAGATGTTGAAATTGCTGCGGTTGTTGGTAACTACGACAAACTGCAAACACTCACGGAGCGTTTTGATATTCCTTACCATCACGTTACTCACGAAGATCTTAGCCGTGAAGAGCACGAGCAAAAAATGCTAGAAGTGATTGATCAATACGATGCCGATTATCTTGTACTAGCGAAGTACATGCGTGTTCTTACTCCGACTTTCGTAGAGAAATACCGTCACAAGATCATCAACATCCACCACAGTTTCTTACCCGCTTTCATCGGTGCGAAGCCATATCAGCAGGCTTACGACCGCGGTGTGAAGATCATCGGTGCTACGGCGCACTTCGTGACAAATGACTTGGATGAAGGTCCAATCATCAAGCAGGACGTTATTCCAGTGGATCACACGTTCAGCGCACAAGATATGGCGCAAGCAGGTCGCGATGTAGAGAAGAACGTATTGAGCAAGGCTTTGAATAAAGTGATCAATGACCACGTTTTTGTCTACGGTAATAAGACGGTTATTCTTTAAATTCGTCGTATTTGAAAAAAGAAAGGGTTGCTCATTTGGCAACCCTTTCTTCTTTATAGTTATTCAGAGCCAACTTATTCAGCCTGCTCAGACTCCACAATACGCTTAAGTGAATGCGGGTGCAGCTTGATACAAATGCCTTGATACTTAAACGCCACGGTTGGGTTGTGCAAGCGTTCGCCTTCTCCTTTCGGGCTCGACAGTTTGGTCTTCACCCCCAGCTCTTCCAACTCGTCAAAACGCGCACCAAACGCTGGGTAAGTGTGTTTCAAATCAGCAAGAAACTCGTCTGCGGTTTCGGCATGAGATGGAATCACGAACTCCACATGCTCCCAACTTTCGCTCGGGTAGATTTTGCCTTCCGCAGGGTATGGCAGCTCCAGACACTCAATCTTCCAGCCACGGCTTTCCAACGCTTTGTCGAATTCGATAACAATAATCGGGCGACCGTTGATTTTCGCTTGTGAAATCACCTTACCGTATTGATTCCATGCTTCATGCGCGGCTTTCGCTATTTCAGTATCATTAATACGCAGCGCAATATGGTCAGCTTGAGCAAAGCTCAGATCCAGTTTTAACAGGGATGCAAGCTCTTCAATCTTCGCAATAAATGCATCCAGATCTTGGATCATCAATTCAGGCGCTAGGCGTTTTTCAACTAGTTGAGTCGTCATTGTGGCTCTCTCATGGGGCGATTTATCTCATTACTCTGAGCGCAATAGTAAACGCAAACCAAGCCACATTTCCATTCAATCGAAAAAGTATAAATTTCCCCAATTCCTCTCTGTATGAAAAGCAATAAAGTTGTTATCATTAGCCCCATTTTTGTGAACTCCAACAGAACTCGGCACTTACTTCGCCGAGTTCTTCGTCCTTGAATTGAAGGAAACGCGTGTGAATATCCAAGCACTTATTAATGACAAAGTATCTCAGGCTCTAGAAGCCGCTGGCGCACCTGCAGGCAGTCCTGCGGCAGTACGCCAATCAGCAAAGCCACAATTTGGTGACTACCAAGCAAACGGCGTAATGGGCGTTGCTAAAAAACTGGGTACTAACCCACGAGAATTTGCACAGAAAGTACTGGATGTTCTAGACCTAGACGGTATTGCGAGCAAGACAGAAATCGCAGGTCCTGGTTTCATCAACATTTTCCTAAGCGAAGAGTTCCTAGCAAAACAAGCGGAAGCAGCATTGGCTGACTCACGTCTTGGCGTTGCGGCAGACGAAGCTCAAACTATCGTTGCTGACTACTCTGCACCAAACGTTGCTAAAGAAATGCACGTTGGTCACCTACGTTCAACCATCATCGGTGATGCAGTAGTACGTACTCTTGAGTTCCTAGGTCACAAAGTGATCCGTGCGAACCACATCGGTGACTGGGGTACTCAGTTCGGTATGCTTATCGCAAACCTTGAGCGTGTACAACAAGAGTCTGGCGAAGTTTCTATGGAGCTGGCTGACCTTGAAGGCTTCTACCGTGAGTCTAAGAAACTGTACGACGAAGACGAAGAATTCGCAGTGAA
Organism: Vibrio sp. MM46; assembly: GCF_027587135.1. Taxonomy (NCBI): domain Bacteria; kingdom Pseudomonadati; phylum Pseudomonadota; class Gammaproteobacteria; order Vibrionales; family Vibrionaceae; genus Vibrio; species Vibrio sp. MM46. The sequence continues at coordinate 71,262 of NZ_JAPPTO010000008.1, read as the reverse complement.
AGCACGTAACTACGTTGTGAAACTGCAAAGCGGCGACGAGTTCTGCGCAGAAATGTGGAAGAAGCTGGTTGACGTAACTATGATCCAAAACCAGCGTAACTACGATCGTCTAAACGTATCTCTATCTCGTGATGACGTAATGGGCGAGAGCATGTACAACGACATGCTACCTAAGATCGTAGCGGACCTTAAAGCACAAGGTCTTGCAGTTGAAGATGACGGCGCGCAAGTTGTGTTCCTTGAAGAATTCAAGAACAAAGACGGCGAAGCGATGGGCGTTATCGTTCAGAAACGCGACGGCGGCTTCCTATACACAACAACGGACATCGCATGTGCGAAATACCGTTACGAAGAACTAGGCGCAGACCGCGTACTTTACTTCATCGACTCTCGTCAACACCAACACCTAATGCAAGCTTGGACTATCGTTCGTAAAGCGGGTTACGTGCCAGAGTCAGTATCTCTTGAACATCACGCGTTCGGTATGATGCTAGGTAAAGATGGTAAGCCATTCAAGACTCGTGCAGGTGGTACGGTTCGTCTTGCTGATCTTCTTGACGAAGCAGAAGTTCGTGCAGCACAGCTGATCGAATCTAAGAACCCAGAACTAGCAGAAGACGAGAAGAAAGCGATCGCAAACACAGTTGCAATGGCAGCAGTTAAATACGCAGACCTTTCTAAGCACCGTACCACGGACTACGTGTTCGATTGGGACAACATGCTAGCGTTCGAAGGTAACACTGCACCGTACATGCAATACGCTTACACTCGCGTAGCATCTGTATTCGCTAAAGCTGGCGTTTCTATGGATGATCTACAAGGTGAAATTAAGATCACTGACGAGAAAGAAAAAGCGCTTATCGCAAAACTTATGCAGTTCGAAGAAGCAGTTCAATCTGTTGCTCGCGAAGGTCAACCACACATCATGTGTAGCTACCTATTCGAACTAGCAGGTCAGTTCTCTAGCTTCTACGAAGCATGCCCTATCCTAGTTGCTGAAGACGAAGCAGTGAAACAAAGCCGTCTGAAACTAGCAGCCCTAACAGCGAAGACCATCAAGCAAGGTCTATCTCTACTAGGTATTGATACTCTAGAGCGTATGTAAACGATTCGAGAATCGAGACGATTTAGAAAGGTTGGCGTGAAAGCGTCAACCTTTTGTTTTATCTGGCGTATACTGATGTCATTCAATTCAAATCGGATAATATAATGAGTTTTGAACTGCACCCTCAATTGGCAAAAGACACTACCGTTATCGGTCACTTCCCACTGTGTGTGGCGCTTCTGCATAAAGACAATGCCGTGCCATGGGTTATCTTGGTACCAAAACGTGCAAACCTAAAAGAGCTTCACCACTTGCCAATGAAAGAACAGCAACAGTTTTTGCTAGAGTCTCAGGCAGTAAGCCAAGCACTAGAAGCAACATTCCGTCCAGACAAGTTAAACCTAGGCGCACTAGGTAACATGGTACCTCAGCTACACATTCACCATATTGCTCGCTTCAAAGATGACGTAGCATGGCCGGGACCAGTTTGGGGCAACACCAAAGGTGAATTCCGTACAGAAGAAGAGCAAAACGAATTGCTTGGTCGTATTAAAAACGTGCTATCACTGAGCTCTATTTTCCAAAAAGCATAGCCGCTGCCAGCGAAAATAATTCGCCTTTGAATACGGCTGAAACAGACAGAGAAAGATTAATACGCATTTGTAACAATCTTTCTCATTTTTCTAGGATTATCACTTAAATAAAACTTGTTTAGACTGCCAACTCAGTTAGAGAGGGTCATCATGAAACAAGTCTTCAACACATTCCGATACGTCAGCTGGATCGCCATCATCTGTTCTATGGCTGCTTCATTCTTGCTTTTTGTTATGGGCGCAGCAAAAACCTATTCGGCATTTGCGGTCTTCATTCTCAATCAAACACCTCCAGAAGCACTCGCACATTTAGATAAAGCAGACATCGCGATCGCGTATTTGATCAAATCACTGGATACGTTTCTTGTCGCACTAGTTTTGTTCATCTTTGCTCACGGCATCTACACACTGTTTATTTCCAACAAAGCTAAAGCGAAAACACAAGAACAGTCGGTTTTGCATTGGATCAGAACCCCAAACATCGGTCACCTAAAAAACATTTTGGCTGAAGTCATCATCGTGATCTTGTTTGTGAAGTTCTTAGAGCTCGTGCTGATTAACTTCGACAGCTTAGATTGGACGATCTTAACATTACCTATTTCGATTTTAGTTTTAAGTCTTGGTTTGAAGTTCCTAGGGTTAGGCGCGACTAAACACTCTGAAGAACATTAATTTCTCTGTATTCACAAACAATAACCAGCAAAAGAAAAGCCGCATCATTGCTGATGCGGCCTTGTCGTTTTTACATGATAACTTTTTAGGTGACTAATTTTGACAATCGCTACATGGTGACTGTCAAAGACAAACCATCTTGTTTAGTCACTGAGTAGCGAACACGAGTCACGTCATGAGCTTTATTAGTGTCGACTAGGCGGCTAATTTTGCCCTTCTTAATCCACACGTTTAACATCGCGTCAGCGCCATCTTCACTCATCCCAAACTGTTTAGCCAGATCTGACTGGGAGACGGTTCCTTTGTCTGCAATGTATTGATAAAGCTCTTTTAAAATCATGCTACTTGCGCCTCTAATGCACCGTTTTGTTTCTTACCAACTTGTTTGAACACGCGGTAGGTACCAAAGAAGATAGCAACGATCACAGCCATCCAAATACCACTTGTCACTGGGCTATCTGCGAAATGCGTCAATTGGTTGTAGAACGTCGCACATAGGTAAGCTAAGCCCATTGTCCAAACCGCGATAAAGCGTGCGAACTTATGACCAAACTCACGTACGTAAGCACCCATCGCCGCCACACAAGGTGTGTACAGTAGGATAAAGATTAGGTAAGCAAATGCGGCATTGCCAGAAGCAAACTGCGATTTGATGTTACCGAAGATAGAAGCATCGACTTCTTGTTCTTCTGCAACTGCATTTGAGTCAGTTAAGTCACCCACTTCAATGCCTAGGGGATCTGAGTAGCTCAAACCGGCTAGGTTTTCAGGGATACTCATTACTGCCTCTTCTAGGCTGCCCATTAGGTCAAATTCTGCGTCTTCACCATCGCTTGGTGTAGTGTATAGGCTGTTAAGCGTACCAACTACCGCCTCTTTTGCGAAGATACCGGTAATGATACCTACCGTCGCCGGCCAGTTGTCTTGTTGAACACCGATTGGCGCGAATACTGGAGTCACAACTTGCGCTGCTTTAGAAAGCACAGAGTTTTCGCCGTCTTCGTTACCAAAGCTGCCATCAGTACCCAATGAGTTGAAGAAACTCAGAATAGCAACAACGATAACGATGGTTTTACCTGCACCAAGAACGAAGCGCTTTAGCTTTTGCCAAGTTTTGATCACCACGTTTTGTAACGTTGGAAGCTCATAGTCAGGCATTTCCATTACTAGGCTGTCACTGCTACCTGGGTAAAGCGTGTGCTTAAGGAAAAGCCCCGTGAAGATCGCTGCCACAATACCAAGTAGGTAAAGTGCGAATACAATGTTCTGACCAGAACCTGGGAAGAATGCCGCAGCGAATAGTGCGTATACTGGTAGACGAGCACCACATGACATAAATGGCGCCATAGATGCAGCTAGTTTACGCTCACGCTCTTGATCTAGAGTACGGGTTGCCATGATTGACGGTACGTTACAGCCAAAACCAAGAACAAGCGGTACGAATGCTTTGCCTGGTAAACCAATCTTCTGCATCACTTTATCTAGTACGAATGCGGCACGAGCCATGTAGCCTGAGCTTTCTAGTACCGCTAAGAACAAGTACAAACACGCGATAACTGGAATAAAGGTTGCAACCGTTTGGATACCACCACCAATACCATCAGCAAGCACCGTCACTAACCACACAGGCAAATGACCGTCTAACAAGTGGTGTCCACCATCAACCAACAGAGCACCGACACCGATATCAAAGAAGTCGATGAACGCACTACCAATGTTGATAGAGAACATGAACATTAGGTACATAACAATGAAGAAGAATGGAATGCCCACCCACTTGTTCAAGATAAATTGGTCTAGCTTTTCAGTCACACTGCGACTTAGCTTGCCCTCACTGCGACGTACTTTCTTGCACTCTTCATGAAGGTGTGTGTATTTGGTGTCAGCCACATGAAGGTCAACATCAAGATCTAGCTCGGCAATCGTATTTTCAACACTATTGCGGTCTGCATCCGACATGCTGTTAAGGACCAGTGCATCTTTTTCCAGTGCACGAATTGCTAGAGCACGATTAGAAACGGTTTGATCATTGAAAAGAGCCGAAACGTTGTTGATCGCCGCTTCCATTTGTTCGCCGTAATTCAAAGCGATGTCTTTTAGTGCAACACCTTGAACCACTGACTTGTGCAACTTCTCTTTAAATTCTGCAACTTGTGCTTTATTTGTCGCTGATAGGCTAACGACTGGACAACCCAAGGTTTTTTCTAGTTCTGCAACATTGATGACTTGGCGTTCACGCTTAAGTGCGTCCATTTTGTTTAATACAACAATCATAGGACGACCAAGTTCACGCAGTTGTAGCGTCATGTATAAGCTGCGCTCAAGACTCGTTGCGTCTACTACGTTGATAATCAGATCAGCAGGGTGCGTCAAAACCGCACGCGATGCGATAGATTCGTCGATACTATTGCTATCATTGCCACTGTCGAGAGAGTAGATACCCGGAAGGTCCGTCAGAAGAAATTCATCACCAGCATGTTTGAACTGACCAGTTTTCTTTTCAACCGTTACACCAGCCCAGTTACCAACTTGTTGTTTTGCACCAGTCAGGCCATTAAAAAGTGTGGTTTTACCGCTGTTTGGGTTACCAACAGTAAGAATTTGGTATTGCATTATGCTCGCTCCACTTCGATGTTTTGCGCAATAGTCTCTCGTAATGCAACAGAAACACCACGAACTTCAACTTGCAGTGGGTCTCCCATTGGTGCGCGTCGAATAACTTTAACCTCAGTATTAGGAAGTAGTCCCATTACCATTAGCTTTTTTCTGACGTCCGACGTAAGTCCTTCTAACAACCGAATTGTCACTGTTTCGCCAGGTTTGATTTCTGATAGCTTCATAGTGGCCCTTAAGAGTAGTGCAAATGATAAATATTATTATTAATAGTATAGGGCGCTAATGTTACTCTTCTATACCCTCTCATTCATTGTGTGAAATCAAAGATTTCATTAATGCTTTTGGCGAAATCTAACGTCAACTCCGTTAATTAATTTCACGTCATTTTCGTCAAAATTGAATATTTTCAGACAAATGCAAATTAACACAAGCGTAACATTTGCAGTTTCGAAAAATTAAAAATCAATAAATTCAGCACCTTAAATAGAAAAAGGCAACTTGTCGCTTTTCTCACATAAAGCTGTCGTTATTTTTATAAGAAAAATAAGTAAGGTCTCGTATAGTTAACCCATCGAGAGACAACAGCCTCTCAAAAGAATTCCAGAGGTGGCATGGCAACATGTCACTCCGGCAGCAAGCGAAGGTGTCATTGACACCCGTGGTATAGTCCCCCCGGCTATACCACGATATTTTTTTCTTCTCTTTCTTCATTCGCTTCTCAATTAAGTCCCAATAATTCCTAAACGTTTTACTCGAACAAATCCCTGTTATTCTCATTATCTATCACAACACTATATCGCCATTGTGCTGCACGTACTCTGCGTTATATAGCTCGAGCCCTTTATCACGCATCACGCATCACGCATCACGCATCACGCCAGACTAAATGTCATTCCCTTGTGTCCAGAATCTATATTGAGCTCTTTACGATACCGTTTACCTTACAGACGTAAAAAAACCCAACGCTAAGGCTGGGCTCGGTAATGTCGAATTAAGAGCTAGAGGCTTGTTTGGCTCTCTTGAGTCATTGCGAACTTAGAAGGTGGCAGCCCGAAATGTAGCTTAAACTTCTGGCTAAAGTACGACGGGTCATTAAAGCCGCAGTTAAAGGCAACTTCACTGATCTTCTCACCAGCGAGCAATTGTTCACATGCGGTTTCCAACCTAACTTCCGTTAAGTAGTCTTTCAATGTTCGTGAAGAAGCAGATTTAAATCGTCGTTGTAGGCTTCTTTCTGACATATAGAGCATCTTCGCTGCAGACGCTGTACCAAATTCTGGGTCGTGATAATGTTCTGCGACAAGTTGATACACTTTCATCAACCATTCTTGTTCCGGCGATGTATCTTGCTGTGGTTTCTCTACTTCTGCAAACTCCGGCAAGACCTCTTCGACATGACTCGGTTCTTGAGCACATGGCCACGTGATTTCAATTTTATTTTGAGCATCCGACGCAAACATAGATAAATGACCACCGCTGACCGCCACCAATTGAGGCAAATTATCCATACTTAAATCAACATTGCTGCTGTTTGATGGTCGCATCGTCGAAGCCTTACTCGGTAACTGGGTACCATGATCGATAAAACTTAACGAGACAATGTCATTCCCCTCCTCCAATACCAACTTAACCGACTGCCCTCTAAAAGAGCGTTTAATAATATTGGCGAAGATGCTGTTAAAAATGACATCAAGATTAAAGCTTTCGAGTGAAATCCGGCTCGCTTTGTTGTCATCTTCTAACTCAACACTAATGCCAGCTTTAGTGAAGTCCTCTCGCCACACATCAACGACGGACTGGGTAATCTGGCTTAAGTTATAGTTTTGACTACCATTGCTGGTATCTTCTGGTGAGCTCTTAAGCTCGTTCAATTGCCAATAGGTTTTAGAAAGGTGATCTTGAGTTACTGAATCTAAATCCAGTGGAAGCTTATGGGCAATCGAATCCACACTGGATTTAATTGATTGTGCAACATGGTCCACCAGCAAGTTTCTCACTTGAATTTGCTTTCTAAGCTGTTGATTGCTCGTCAATAGAACTCGACTTTGATGACGTAACTGATTGGTTTTTAATGTCACCTGCGCCGCTAGATCACGGTTCGCTTGCAATACAAATCGCGAACGCCAGTACATCAGGAGTGCTAACGTTGCGATCGTAATTAACGTAAATCCAGATATTGCCAACTTTGACAAATACCAAGGCTTGAGTACCGTAAACTTAGATTCAAGTCCAATCAAACCAGAGGCGAGCTGTGAGTCATTACTTACTTGAAGGTGATAATCTCCGGAATTTAAGTGCTCTAGTGTTAACTGTCCACCTTCCAGAGATTGCCATTGTTCACTCTCATTCAAGCGATAGTAGAGGTTTTGGTTATCTGGTTTTGGCATCACACCAAACAAGAAACTCAATGAAGACCCATAAGGCAACTTCATATCTTCTAAGTCAGAGCTTCCTACTTGAACAACATCATTTTCCAACATGACTTGGCTAACAATAAGTTTGGACTCTGGCGTATTAGACACTAGCAGTTTTGATGAATCAGCTTTCACTAAACCGTATTGAGATCCAAAGATAAGTTGGCGGTCACTATCCTCTGAACGTCGAATCAGATTACAAACGCCTGGAAGAAATTCATTATTAATTAAGCCTGAAGAAGAGGAATAGTGCTTCATCAACTGACCGGAGAGATGGTAATAGCTTAACCCTACCGATGAAGCGAGCCAAACCCCTTCAGAATCACTCAGTAAACAAGCGGACCGAGAGTTTGAAACACTCATTTCCATCACCTGCTTTTCGTTACGACCCGGGATGGTTCGAAAAACACCGTAAGCAGATGCAAACCATTGAGAGCCATCATTAGCAGTAATGATATCAAGCGACTCTCCATACTTTTCAGAGAAACGGTTAAAACGAATCCGCTCTCCATCATACTCATAGACACCGTGATCGGTACCAATCAGCAGCAACTCTTCTTTGTCATACAAACGAGTAATTTTGGCAGGTAGATACTGACTCACTAACCAGTCACTGCCAAAGTTACGCATTTCTTGCTTTTCAGCGTCGATATTAAACAGTTGATAACCACTTGATACCCACAATCGGCTCGCCCCGTCAGCCACAATATGATCAACGGCTCGTCCTGCAATGACTTGCAAATACGGGAAGGTCATTGGGGTTAAGTTCTCAAGATCGAATATCTCAAGACCATTTGCTGTCGCTATCCATAACTTATCACCTTGAAAAGCGAACTCATTAATCTGAGAAGATAAATCTAAAACCTCACTAATTGCCTTGGGTCCTGAGCGATAAAGCTTATGATCATCAGCAAACCAAAGCGCACCATCAGGTCCCGTCAACGTTTGGCGGATTCGCCCAGAAAGTGTCAATTGATCGTAACTACTGAACGTTGTTCGCTCGAATTTTTTACTAAATAATGAGTAATAACGAATACCTTGGTTGGTAGCAATCCACATACCGCCCATGTTGTCGTTCAATAACGAGTAGATCTTAGTGGTCGCTAATTCCAGCTCAAGGAAGCTTGCCGGGGTGACTTGAGTTACATCTCCGCTTAAGAACGAATACAAATAAAGCCCTTGCTCCGTTCCGACCCAATACTCTTGGTTGGTTTCTGCAAATGTAAGAACGTGAGATGTACCAATTCGAATGACAGGTTTATCTGGTTCGGAGATATTAAAAATCAGCGCGCCTTTTAGCGTTCCGACCAGAATCTCTCGACGAGTATGTGAGTAATACACTTTTTCTATGTAGTGTTTACCCGACGAAACAACATGGTTGAACTTGCTCCCCTCTGATAGATATACACCTGATGTCGTCGCTAACGCCCACTTCGTTTCGACGAAAATGGCGTCATTAATATAGACGTAACTGTTGTTACTATGCTGATAGAGTTGCAGTAAAGAGAAGGAGTTAAGTTCACTGGTTTCAATATTGTAGGTATAGAAATGCGCGCCGTCACTAACCCAGATAAAATTGCCAGATGAGCCAATCTTACGAATTTGAGAACCAGGATTGAGACTAAAGACCAAGCGACGTTCTTGGTTAGGGTAAGTCTGATATACCTCGTTTTCGATAAACGTCCAGAATGAGCCTTTGTGGTATGCCAGTTGTTCTACTTTCGCTCGTAGAAAACTGCCTGATTTTGGCAAAGTGGTTTGCCCATCATAAAACAGCACCCGTCCGTGGACATCGTGAATCCAAAGCCCACCATGCTCACCCGGGAACAATTTTTTTGCCGCAATAAAAGTCCCCTTAACCTGATTTGGCAAAGGGTAAAAGATCGCATTCGCTTCACTTGAAGCAAACGCTTGAAATGAGAGGATAAAAGCCCAGAAAAAGAGGGCTAATTGGCGCAGCAAGATAAAATCCTTACATGTATCAATACGTGCGACTCATGGTTCACTCATGCCTTCCATAGCTAAGTGTCTATATGGTTATTTTGAGCCGCTAATTATTGATAATGATATCTCAAATCCTTTGATAGAAAAGACTCACTGCGCTTAAGGTTTGTAATTCTTACTGCCAGATCACGTTAAAAACGTATTCCGTGTAGAGAAGCACAACACAATTGTTACTTTTCGCTCAAACATTGACTAAAGCTGTTGGACATTCCTTTAAGAAATTCGAAGTAACTTCCAGATTTCACCTCAACCTCACTACCCAGCGGATCAAGAACACCTGAACGAACGTCACTGCCGCGCATCACACTCTCAATAACCGCCGGAGTAAACTGAGGTTCAGAGAACACGCACGCTACATCACCGGTTCCCAACGTTTTACGGATACGAATCAGTGTTTTTGCACCAGGTTTACGGTCCGGTGAAACGGTGAAGTGACCCATTTGATTCAAACCATAACGCTCTTCAAAATACCCATAAGCATCATGGAATACGAAGTAACCTTTATCTTTGACTGGAGCAAGCTGCTGTTTAATCTCAGAATCAGTCGCGTTCAACTTTACTTCAAATTTCTTCAGGTTGTTGGCGTACGTATCGGCATGTACTGGATCAACTTCCGCTAACTTGTGTGCAATTGCATTAGCGACCTGTTGTACTGTTTCAACACCCAACCAAAAATGAGGGTCATGTGTACCATGGTCATGACCATCGTGATCATGAGAATGCTCGCTACCAAACTCTCGCAGCGACAAACCTGGAATTTGGCTTAGTGTCAGTGTGTTCCCTCTATCTGTCACCACTTTTTCAAGGAATGGTTCGAGGTCGTGCCCATACCAAATCACCAAATCCGCAGCAGCTACTTTCTGGACATCAGAAGGGCGCAACGCGTAATCATGCGGAGATGCATTGTTTTGTAGCAATACGTCCGGAGCTGTTACGCCTTCAGTAAGCTCGGTCGTGATCATTTGAATTGGTTTGATACTGGTTAACACAGTTACCGCGTGAGCAGGTAACGTTAATATTGCTGAGACAGCAAGAATAATAGCTCTTTTCATAGTTTTACTTGGGGTATGGCGTGGAAAGTGAGATAATGTTACATTATAACATTATTATTTTGCAAATGAGTTTCATTCATGTCTTCACTAGTCCGTCTTGAGCAACTGTGCGTCGAGTTTGACGAACGCAGAGTTCTCGACAATATCACTATGGAATTAGAAAAGGGCAAGATCACCACCCTAATTGGTCCCAACGGAGCGGGAAAATCGACATTAGTTAAAGTCATTCTAGGTCTCCAAAAACCGACCAGCGGTAAGTTAACGAAGCAACGTAAACTGAAAATTGGTTATGTTCCTCAGAAACTGAAACTCAACGATTCACTGCCACTCAATGTCATTCGCTTTTTGAACCTTGCTGGCAAGTATAGCAAGCAGGAATGTCTCGATGCGCTACGCCTTGTTGGAGCTGAGCATCTCATCGCAAGTAACATGCACCGTCTATCTGGCGGAGAGAACCAACGAGTATTGCTCGCACGCGCCCTACTACAACGTCCAGAATTGTTGGTATTAGATGAACCCGCTCAAGGAGTCGATGTTCAAGGTCAGATCGATCTCTATGACTTAATTGAGAGCATCCGCCACCGATTTGACTGCGGTGTGTTCATGGTGTCTCATGACTTGCACTTAGTGATGGCTAAAACTGACGATGTGATTTGCTTGCATCATCATGTGTGCTGCTCTGGCTCACCGGCAACCATCACCCAGCACCCTTCTTACATTGCGCTGTTTGGTAATGCGACTCGAGAATCTCTGGCTTTTTACCATCATGATCATGAGCATCACCACCACGATTTAGCGGGTTCACCAGTCACTGGCGATGCTACATCTTGTTCAAACCATTCTCACGGACATCATCATCATGATTGAGTTTTTATTGCCTTCAATTCTGGCTGGTATTGGTATTGCGCTCATCGCAGGTCCACTTGGCTCATTCGTGGTTTGGCGAAAAATGGCTTACTTTGGCGATACCCTTGCTCACGCCTCGTTAATGGGGTTAGCGCTGGGCTTTTTACTCAATGTGAACCTATATCTTGCGCTACTAGTTTGCTGTTTAGCGTTAGCGGTCCTGCTTGTGACTCTGCAAAAACAACAGCTTGTGGCGACAGATACCTTGCTTGGTATTTTGGCGCACAGTGCGCTGTCCATTGGTTTAGTGTCCGTCAGTTTCTTAGACAACGTTCGCGTAGATCTTATGAGCTACCTATTCGGTGACTTGCTTGCGGTCTCGCCACAAGATCTGATGTTCATCTACGCTGGTGTTGTTGCTGTAAGTGCGTGTTTGTACATCTTTTGGCGCCCACTGCTCTCCAGCACAGTCAGCGAAGAGCTTGCCGCCGTGGAGGGCGTGAATACCGATCTAGTGCGTTTGGTATTAATGCTGATGGTGGGTGTGGTCATAGCAGTAGGTATGAAGTTTGTTGGCGCATTGATCATGACTTCTCTACTGATTATCCCTGCAGCCACTGCGCGTAAAGTTTCCTCATCACCAGAGCAAATGGCATTGTTTGCCTCGATTATCGGTTCGATTGCAGTGTTAATGGGGTTAAGCCTATCTTGGCACTTCGATACGCCAGCAGGTCCTTCTGTTGTCATTAGTGCAACATTCCTGTTTATGCTTAGCCAATTGATTAGACGTAAAGCCTAATGTACTGATAGAAAAAGAAAAGCCTGCGAAATCGCAGGCTTTTTTGATGCTTTTGTAATGGTTTGGTTGATTACCAACCTGTCACTTCACGTAGACCTTTGCCAATCTCTGCTAGAGATTTCACAGTCTTAACGCCAGCCGCTTCTAGTGCTGCGAATTTGTCTTCAGCAGTACCTTTGCCACCAGAGATAATCGCACCAGCGTGACCCATACGTTTACCAGGAGGAGCCGTTACACCAGCAATGTAAGAAACCACTGGCTTCGTTACGTTTTCTTTGATGTAAGCAGCAGCTTCTTCTTCCGCAGTACCACCAATTTCACCAATCATTACGATTGCTTCAGTTTCTGGGTCTTCTTGGAAAAGTTTAAGGATATCGATAAAGTTTGAACCAGGAATTGGGTCACCACCGATACCAACACACGTTGATTGACCGAAGCCTTCATCCGTTGTTTGCTTAACCGCTTCGTACGTTAGAGTACCTGAACGAGAAACGATACCTACTTTACCTTTCTTGTGAATATGACCAGGCATGATACCGATCTTACATTCATCAGGTGTGATAACACCCGGACAGTTTGGACCGATCATGCGAACGCCAGTTTCTTCTAGCTTCACTTTAACATCGATCATATCTGTTGTTGGGATGCCTTCCGTGATGGTCACGATAAGCTCAATACCCGCGTCAATCGCTTCTAGGATTGCATCTTTACAGAATGGCGCTGGTACGTAGATTACTGTTGCTGTTGCGCCAGTCACTTCGACTGCTTCACGTACAGTGTTGAATACAGGAAGACCAAGGTGAGTTTGACCACCTTTACCTGGAGATACACCACCAACCATTTGTGTACCGTAAGCAATTGCCTGCTCTGAGTGGAAAGTACCTTGACCACCCGTGAAGCCCTGACAGATTACTTTAGTGTCTTTGTTAATTAGTACAGACATTATTTAGCCTCCGCAGCAGCAACAACTTTCTGAGCAGCATCTGTTAGCGACTCAGCAGCAATGATATCAACATCAGAATTAGCAAGAACTTCGCGACCTAGGTCAGCGTTAGTACCTTCAAGACGAACAACAACAGGTACCGTTACACCAACTTCTTTCACTGCACCAATGATGCCTTCTGCGATCATGTCACAACGAACGATACCGCCGAAGATGTTGACTAGAACTGCTTTCACGTTGTCATCAGATAGGATGATCTTGAACGCTTCCGCTACACGCTCTTTTGTTGCACCGCCACCTACGTCTAGGAAGTTAGCCGGCTTGCCACCGTGTAGGTTTACGATGTCCATTGTACCCATCGCCAGACCTGCACCATTAACCATACAGCCAACGTTGCCGTCTAGTGCTACGTAGTTCAGTTCCCACTGAGCTGCGTGCGCTTCACGCTCATCTTCTTGTGAAGGATCGTGCATTTCACGAAGCTTAGGCTGACGGTATAACGCGTTTGAGTCGATGTTGATCTTACCGTCAAGACACAACAGGTTGCCTTCGCCAGTAATAACCAGTGGGTTGATCTCTAGTAGCGCTAGGTCGTACTGAGAGAACATAGTGCCAAGACCCATGAAGATCTTAACGAATTGTTTGATTTGGTCACCTTCAAGACCAAGTTTGAACGCGAGCTCACGACCTTGGTAAGCCTGAGGACCTACTAGTGGATCGATTGCTGCTTTGTGGATTAGCTCCGGTGTTTCTTCCGCAACTTTTTCGATTTCCACACCACCTTCAGTTGAAGCCATGAATACGATCTTACGGCTTGCACGGTCTACAACCGCACCAAGGTAAAGTTCGTTAGCAATGTTAGATGCTTCTTCTACAAGGATTTTAGTAACAGGCTGACCATTTGCGTCTGTTTGGTAAGTAACCAAGTTCTTACCTAGCCATTTTTGTGCGAATTCTTTTACACCATCTTTTGTATCGTGTAGCTCTACGCCGCCCGCTTTACCGCGACCGCCAGCGTGAACCTGACACTTTACAACTTTCTTTTCAGTAGTGATGCGACCCGCTGCTTCAAAAGCTTCTTGTGGCGTATCACATGCGTAGCCTTCCGGTACAGGCAAACCGAATTCTGCAAACAGCTGTTTGGCTTGGTATTCATGCAAATTCATTTTGATATTCCGTTTGTTTATCCCTTAAGGGATTTATTATTTCCATAACACCACTTCATGCGGTGCGTCTGTAGGGTCTTCTCAAATCAACTGCTTATAGATTATATCGGGGGCAGTTCAAGTGAAGGCCAGACGCTGAGCCAGTCTAGCCTTGGATGCTGTAGGCGTCGAGCTATCAGGGACAACTCGACGTTTTAGCGATATTAAACGTCTAATAACAGACGCGCTGGATCTTCTAGTAGCTCTTTAATGGTTACTAGGAAACCCACTGACTCACGACCATCAATCAAACGGTGATCGTAAGATAGTGCTAGGTACATCATTGGCAAGATTTCTACTTTGCCATCAACCGCCATTGGACGCTCTTGGATCTTGTGCATACCCAAGATTGCTGATTGTGGTGGGTTAATGATTGGCGTAGACATCAATGAACCAAATACACCGCCATTAGTGATAGTGAAGTTACCGCCCATCAACTCATCAACCGTTAGCTTGCCGTCACGACCTTTGATTGCTAGCTCTTTGATGCCTTTTTCGATGTCAGCAAAACCTAGCGTGTCACAGTCTTTTAGAACTGGCGTCACTAGACCGCGTGGCGTAGAAACCGCCATACTGATATCAAAGTAGTTGTGGTAAACGATGTCATCACCATCAATAGATGCATTCACTTCTGGGTAACGTTTTAGTGCTTCAGTTACTGCTTTCACATAGAAAGACATGAAGCCAAGACGAGTGCCGTGACGCTCTTCAAACTGGTCTTTGTACTGCTTACGAAGGTCCATGATTGGCTTCATGTTCACTTCGTTAAACGTAGTCAGCATCGCCGTGTTGTTTTTCGCTTCTAGAAGACGATTTGCCACTGTCTTACGTAGACGCGTCATTGGAACACGTTTTTGGCTGCGAGCTGCTGCAGGCGCTTCAACGGCTGCTGGAGCTTCTGCTTTCGGAGCTGCTTTTGCGTTTGCAAGGTGCGCTTCGATATCTTCGCGAGTAATGCGACCGCCAACACCAGAGCCTTTCACTTGGCTTGCTTCTAGACCGTGTTCAGCAAGAAGGCGACGAACCGCTGGGCTTAACGCATCGTTGCTCTCTTCTGTCAGCGTTGCTTTATGACGCTTGTCAGGAGATGCTTCTTTGTCTTCTGTTGAATCTGTCGTTGGTTCGCCTGCTACGGCACCTGGCTTAAGCTTTGCGATCAACTGCTTAGAAAGTACTGTCGCACCTTCTTCTTCGATAATGGCTTCTAAAACGCCCGCTTCCGGAGCAGGTACTTCAAGCACGACTTTATCAGTTTCGATATCAACCAGAACTTCATCACGCTCGACTACGTCGCCTGGTTGTTTGTGCCATGTCGCTACGGTTGCGTCAGCAACTGATTCAGGTAAATCTGGAACCAGAATTTCAATTGTCATATCTGTTTCTTCCTTTAACTTCTAGTTCTTAATTCGAAGTTTTTGAGTTCACGTTCAGAGCGTCTTCAACCAACGCTTTTTGTTGTTTCAAGTGCACCGACATGTAGCCTACTGCTGGCGAAGCAGAAGCTGGGCGACCTGCGTATTTAAGATCTGCGCCTGCTGGAATAGCAGCACGGAAGTTGTGTTGGCTACAGTACCAAGCACCCTGGTTTTGAGGCTCTTCCTGGCACCATACAAAGTCTTCAACATTCGTGTATTGCTCAATAGCGGCTTGAACTTCTTCCATCGGGAATGGGTATAGCTGCTCAATACGCACAATAGCAACATCATCTTGTTCGTTATTGCGACGCTGTTCTAGAAGGTCGAAATAAACCTTACCCGAACAGAACACAACACGTTTCACTTTGCTTGGTTCCAGATTATCGATTTCTGGAATCGCCGGCTGGAATGTACCTTCAGAAAGATCTTCCAAAGACGATGTACAAAGTGGATGACGCAGTAGCGACTTAGGTGACATAACAATCAGTGGACGACGCATTGGACGCACCACCTGACGACGGATCATGTGGTAAACCTGTGCTGGTGTAGATGGCACTACAACCTGCATGTTTTGTTCAGCACACAATTGTAGGTAACGTTCTAAACGCGCTGACGAGTGCTCAGGACCTTGACCTTCATAACCGTGTGGCAACAGCATCGTCAGACCACATAGACGAGCCCATTTTTGCTCACCCGACGAAATGAACTGGTCGATCACCACTTGCGCACCGTTTGCGAAATCACCAAATTGTGCTTCCCAAATGGTCAAACCGCTTGGCTCTGCCGTTGCGTAACCGTACTCAAACGCCAGTACTGCTTCTTCTGACAATACAGAGTCAAAGACTTGGAATGGACCTTGTTTGTCATGAATATTCGCTAGCGGGATGTAAGTGCTCGCATCGTTTTGGTTATGCAAAACAGAGTGGCGATGGAAGAAAGTACCACGACCTGAGTCCTGACCAGAGATACGAATACGCTTGCCATCGTCAACTAAGGTAGCGTAAGCAAGTGTCTCTGCCATACCCCAATCTAATGGCTTCTCACCACTGATCATTGCAGCACGATCGTTGTAAAGCTTGTTTACACGGCTTTGTAGCTTATGGCTATCCGGGTATTGAATTAGGCGTTGACCAAGCTCTTTCAAGCGGGTTGAATCAAACTTGTTGTCCCATTCAACATCCCAGTCGTGACCTAGATACGGAGACCAGTCAACAGAGTGAAGAGCCATTGGACGCCACTCTTTCACCACAACTTCACCTTTATCAAGCGCGTCGCGGTACTCATTCACAAGCTGAGTTGCAACTTCAATGTCTGATTCATTTTTATCGATCAATACATCAGCGTATAGCTTACGTGGTGTTGGGTGCTTTTTGATTTTCTGGTACATCAACGGTTGAGTCGCATTCGGCTCATCCGCTTCGTTGTGACCATGACGACGGTAACAAACCAAATCAATCACAACATCACGCTTAAACTCGTTGCGGTAATCCAGAGCAATACGAGTGACAAAAGCAACTGCTTCTGGGTCGTCAGCGTTAACGTGGAAAATCGGAGCCTGTACCATCTTCGCAATATCAGTACAGTACATCGTCGAGCGAGTATCACGAGGGTTCGATGTTGTAAAACCAACTTGGTTGTTCACAACGATACGTACCGTACCGCCGACACAGAAGCCGCGCGCTAGAGACATGTTAAACGTCTCTGCTACCACGCCCTGACCTGCAATTGCTGAGTCACCGTGAATAGTGATTGGCAGTACGCGGCTACCATCAAAATCACCAAGGCGATCTTGACGCGCACGAACCGAACCGATAACTACTGGGTTTACAATCTCAAGGTGAGATGGGTTAAATGCTAGCGCTAAGTGGACATCGCCACCTGGCGTTGCAAAGTCTGCAGAGAAACCTTGGTGGTACTTAACGTCACCCGTACCCCATGTTTCGTCATGTTTGCCTGCAAACTCGTCAAACAAATCTTGTGGCTTCTTACCTAGAACGTTGACTAGCATGTTCAAACGTCCACGGTGAGCCATACCGATAACCACTTCACGCATGCCGCTCTTACCAGCATGACGAATCAGCTCTTTTGTCATCGGAATTAGTGCATCACCACCTTCTAGAGAGAAACGTTTAGCGCCTGGGAACTTAGCACCCAAGTAACGCTCAAGACCTTCAGCAGCAGTTAGCTCCTCAAGGAATGTACGTTTTTCAGTTTTATCGAAAGATGGCTGACCAACAACAGACTCTAAACGTTGCTGAATCCAACGCTTCTGTTCTGTGTCTGTCATGTGCATGTATTCAGCACCAATAGAACCACAGTACGTTTTCTTCAGAGCTGAGTAGATGTCTTTCAACTGCATGGTTTCTTGCCCAATAGCAAAAGAACCTACGTTGAAAGTTTCTTCGAAGTCATCTTCGGTGAGATTGTGGAATGCAGGGTCTAGCTCCGCCACAGGTGGACGTTGCCATAGACCTAGAGGATCAAGCTCAGCAGCTTCATGACCGCGGAAGCGGTATGCGTTGATAAGCTGTAGAACTTTTACTTGCTTAGCGTCGACATCTGGATCACTAACTTGGACACTGTAATGCTTTGTTTCTTGAGCGAGTCGTCGGAAGTAGTCACGGACACGCGAATGCGGCTGTTCTGCCACTTCTTCTGAGTTTTTAGGCAACTCATCAAATACGCGTTTCCACTCCTCACTTACCAGATCGGGATCACTTAGATACAGTTCGTAGAGGTCCTCTACATACGTTGCATTGGCGCCAGCCAAGTGTGAAGACTCGAGCCATGCCTTCATCACGCCGTTGTGCATATTTTCCCTTAACCAGTAGTTTTCACGTTTGCTTCGGTCTGCGCCGAGCTATTAAGAGCCGACCCATTTGGGTCGGCAATTTTTGTTGTTAATTAAATCGAACGATTCACCAGCATCGACTTGATGTGACCGATGGCTTTCGTAGGATTTAGCCCCTTAGGACAAACACTTACACAATTCATGATGCCATGGCAACGAAAAACGCTAAATGCATCATCAAGATCGGACAAACGTTCATCAGTTGCTGTATCTCGGCTATCAATTAGCCAACGGTAAGCCGCTAAGAGACCAGCAGGGCCGATAAATTTATCTGGGTTCCACCAGAATGATGGACAAGAAGTTGTACAACATGCACACATGATACATTCATACAATCCATCTAAATGCGCACGTTCATCTGGCGATTGTAAGTTCTCTCGCGATGGTGGTAGAGCACCGTCATCAATCAAGAAAGGCTTAACTTTCGCATAGTTATCGTAGAACTGTGTCATGTCAACGATAAGATCACGTACTACTGGTAGGCCAGGTAACGGTCGGATGACAATCTTGTCACCTTGAAGCGCAGATAGCGGAGTAATGCACGCTAGACCGTTTTTACCATTCATATTCAGACCATCAGATCCACATACCCCTTCACGACATGAACGACGGAATGCAATGCTCGGATCTTGCTCTTTTAGTAAAATCAGCGCGTCCAGAACCATCATGTCTGAGCCTTCTTCCACTTCAAGAACGTAGTCTTTCATGTAAGGTTTTGTGTCTACATCCGGGTTGTAACGGTATAAAGAGAAGTTCAGTTTCATAGTCATATCCTCCCTTTAGTAAGTACGTACTTTCGGAGGGAAAGCTTCACGATGAGTTGGCGTCATATTCACATCACGCTTAGTCATTGCTTCAGTTTCCGGGTTGTAGATTGAGTGGCATAGCCAATTTTCATCATCACGCTCAGGGAAGTCGAAGCGAGCATGTGCGCCACGGCTTTCAGTACGGTAGTTTGCCGCTACTGCTGTAGAAAATGCAGTTTCCATCAAGTTGTCTAGCTCTAAACACTCAATACGTTGCGTGTTGAATTCAGAAGACTTGTCAGCTAGGTGTGCATCTTTTAGGCGCTCACGAATCACTTTCAACTCTTCCAGACCTGTTGCCATTGCATCACCTTCACGGAATACCGAGAAGCTGTTTTGCATGCAAGATTGTAGATCTTTACGGATTTGAACTGGATCTTCACCACCAGTGCTGTTCTCCCAACGCATAGTACGCGCTAGTGAAGCTTCGATGTCAGACTCTGTTGCTGGACGAGCTTCAGCTTGTGCAGCCAGTGTTTCGCCGAGGTGTAGACCTGTTGCGCGACCGAATACCACCAAATCAAGCAGTGAGTTGCCGCCCAGACGGTTTGCACCGTGTACCGATACAGAAGCAATTTCACCACAAGCGTATAGGCCTTGGACTTCGACATCATTACCGTCAGCAGTCTGTTTGATTGCTTGACCTGAAACTTGCGTTGGAACACCACCCATCATGTAGTGACAAGTTGGGATTACTGGAATTGGCTCTTTAACTGGATCAACGTGCGCGAATGTACGCGAAAGCTCACAGATACCAGGCAGACGAGACTCAAGAACATCTTTACCTAGGTGATCCAATTTCAGCTTGATGTGTGGGCCCCAAGGACCGTCACAACCACGACCTTCACGGATTTCAATCATCATAGAACGAGCTACTACGTCACGACCAGCAAGGTCTTTCGCGTTTGGCGCATAACGCTCCATGAAGCGCTCGCCATCTTTATTTAGAAGGTAACCACCTTCACCACGACAACCTTCTGTAACAAGAACACCTGCACCGGCAATACCCGTTGGGTGGAACTGCCACATTTCCATGTCTTGCATTGGAACGCCTGCGCGAAGTGCCATACCAACACCATCACCAGTATTGATGTGCGCGTTGGTAGTCGACGCGTAGATACGACCTGCACCACCTGTTGCTAGGATGGTTGCTTTCGATTTGAAGTAACAAATCTCACCCGTTTCCATACAGATAGCCGTACAACCCATGATCGCGCCGTCTTGGTTTTTCACCAAATCTAGAGCGTACCATTCAGAAAAAATGGTTGTTTTGTGTTTTACGTTTTGTTGGTAGAGCGTGTGAAGAAGTGCGTGACCAGTACGGTCTGCCGCTGCTGCTGTACGAGCCGCTTGCTCACCACCAAACTCTTTTGACTGACCACCAAATGGACGTTGGTAGATTGTTCCGTTATCAAAGCGAGAGAATGGAAGACCCATTTTTTCTAGTTCGATAACTGACTCAGGGCCATTTTTACACATGTACTCAATCGCATTTTGGTCACCGATGTAATCAGAACCTTTTACCGTATCGTACATATGCCATTGCCAATCGTCCTTGTGCGAGTTACCAAGCGCAACTGTAATACCACCCTGCGCGGATACAGTATGAGAACGAGTTGGGAAAACTTTAGATAGCAAAGCACATGATAAGCCTTGCTCCGAAATTTGTAGTGCAGCGCGCATGCCCGCACCACCAGCGCCGATTACTACGGCATCAAACTCACGAACTGGAATAGACACTTACGCACCCCACAGAATAAATAGACCAGAGAAGACATAGCCGAACAGAACGGCAATAACACCAAGTTGAAGTGCACCGCGAAGTTTCGAGCACTTAATGTAATCGGTTAAGACTTGCCATAAACCAATCCACGCGTGAATCAGAATAGAAACAAGTGCCAACATGGTGAAAACTTTGGTGAAAGTACCACCAAAGAATTGGGTCCAAGATGCGTAAGAGATATCTGAGAAAGCACAGAAGCTCACTAGATAAATCGTGTATAGCGTCATAATGATGGCTGAAGCACGAATCAATAAGAAATCGTGAACACCATTACGACCAAATGAAGAAACGTGTTTTACCATACCAAGATCCCCGCCAGTAGTGATAACACTGCAGTTGCACCAAATGCGACTTTAGCGCTCATCGCGCCTGAATCGAGTTCTTCGAAATGACCTAGGTCCATCAATAAGTGACGAACACCACCAGCAATGTGGTAGGCAAGTGCAGTTAGAATGCCCCATAGAATGAATTTCACGAAGAAGCTATCGACAATGTCAGCGGCTTCCATAAAACCCATCGGGGACGACAGAGAAATGGACAGTAACCAAAGTAATATACCCACCGCAACAAACGTAATCACACCAGATACACGGTGTAGGATTGACGCGATTGCTGTGATGGGAAAGCGGATGGTCTGTAAATCTAAATTAACAGGTCTTGACTTTCTTTCTTTCACGGGCTTGCTCACTCAGCTCCATTGAGCATTTATTGTTATAACCAATTTCAGCTTCCAAACGTACAAAAGTTAACATTTGATTAACAAATACTCGCAATAAGCTCGGAGATAATTGTAAACACTTTGTTAACAACCGGAGTCCACAAACAAACCTCACTTTTGTTTCTAGCCCCGAATTTATAAGGATTTAACTAAAATTTTCTGTGCCAATATACGGCTAGCAACATTCTAATACAATTGATGTAACAAATTATGCTACATAGAACAGATTTTTAACGATTTTCATGAGAAAAATCATAACAAGTGCACACAAAAATGGAGAAAAATTGACTTTAAGCTTTAACAACAGTACAAAAATGGCACATAAACATCCTGGACGGATTAAATAATAAACAAAGGAGATTGTTATGGCGGATAAGAAAGCTACCCTTCATGTTGAAGGTCATGCGCCGATCGAACTGCCAATTATGGACGGTACGCTAGGTACACCTGTGATTGATGTTCGTAAACTGGGAGCCAATGGTTACTTTACTTTTGACCCAGGTTTTCTTGCCACTGCATCTTGTGAATCGTCAATCACGTACATCGACGGCGGCAAAGGTATTCTTTTGCACCGCGGTTACCCAATTGACCAATTAGCCAATAACGCAGATTACTTGGAAGTATGTTACATCCTGCTTTATGGCGAAGCCCCTACCCGTGAGCAATACGAGCAATTCAAAACAACGGTTACTCGCCATACAATGGTGCACGAGCAAATCGCAAGCTTCTTCCATGGCTTCCGTCGCGACGCTCACCCAATGGCAGTAATGTGTGGTGTGGTTGGTGCACTAGCGGCCTTCTACCACGATTCACTAGATATCAACAACGACGAACACCGTGAAATTGCGGCGTACCGTCTGCTATCGAAAATGCCAACATTGGCGGCGATGTGTTACAAGTACTCAATCGGTCAGCCATTTATCTACCCTCGTAACGACCTAAGCTACGCAGAAAACTTCTTACACATGATGTACGCAAACCCATGTGAAGAATACGAAGTAAACCCTGTTGTTGCTCGTGCGATGGATAAAATCTTTACGCTTCACGCAGATCACGAACAAAACGCATCAACATCGACCGTTCGTCTATCTGGTTCTTCTGGAGCGAACCCATTCGCATGTATTGCCGCAGGTATTGCTTCTCTATGGGGTCCTGCACACGGTGGTGCAAACGAAGCATGTCTGAAGATGCTTGAAGAGATCGGCAGTGTAGAGAACATTCCTGAGTACGTTGAACGTGCAAAAGACAAAGATGACCCGTTCCGTCTAATGGGCTTTGGTCACCGCGTTTACAAAAACTACGATCCACGCGCTACAGTTATGCGCGAAACATGTCACGAAGTTCTAAAAGAGCTAAACATTAAAGATCCACTACTAGACGTAGCAATGGAGCTTGAGCGTATTGCACTTTCTGACGAATACTTCGTGTCTAAGAAGCTTTACCCGAACGTAGACTTCTACTCAGGTATCATTCTAAAAGCGATCGGCATTCCTGTATCGATGTTTACGGTAATCTTCGCGATTTCTCGTACTATCGGTTGGATCGCTCACTGGAACGAAATGCACAGCGACCCACTAAACCGAATCGGTCGTCCTCGTCAGCTATACACAGGTGAAACTCAGCGTGAGTTCTCTCCACTGCACGAGCGTGAATAACCGTTAGAATCGATAATCGGATAAGAGTTGGGGTTGACGTGAAAGCGTCAACCCTTTCTTTATTTGAAGAGATGAGAACACGCAGCGTTCTATGAAATGCGTCGCATCGAGAGACTATTTCTCTACGCTCTTACACAAGAAATTCCTGACGTTGCTCCTACCTCACAATCGGAGATGACGTCGTGAAGGCTTCAGAGTTTTCGTCTTCTTTATGAGCGAGGCACAAGTGAGTTGGGGATCTGCTCTTTCTCTCTGTTTAGAAAGCAGAGCGTCCCCGTATCACGAAGGATGAAGTCCGTCCCGTCTATACTGGATTATCAATATCGATAAACGTGACATCTAACCCGTGCTCTTGCGCCAACCATTCACCCAACGCCTTAATACCGTAACGTTCTGTAGCATGGTGACCCGCAGAGAAATAATGAATGTCTAACTCACGAGCGGTGTAAGTTGTTCGTTCTGAGATCTCACCCGAAATAAACGCATCTAATCCGTGCTGAGCGGCAAGCTCAATAAAATCTTGACCACCGCCAGTACACCAACCGACGGTCTCAATCATTTTGTCTGCATTTTCAGGTGCGATATGCAAAGGTTCACGGTTTAGGACTTGATTAATTTTGTTCGCAAACTCAGCACCTGTCATCGCTTGTTTTAAACGACCAAACATCGCCACGGACTGAGGGTGACCTTCTAACCCACCTTCAACCGAGATATTCAACAAACGAGCAAGCTCAGCGTTATTGCCGAGTTCTGGGTGAATATCTAACGGTAAGTGGTAGCCGTAAAGGTTGATGTCGTTTTTAATCAAACTACGAATGCGCTTACCTTTCATACCACGAATAGGCTCTGGTTCACCTTTCCAAAAGTACCCATGATGCACAAGCAGAGCATCAGCTTCCAACTCGATGGCTTTATTGATCAAGGCTTGTGAAGCAGTGACACCAGTTACGATACGTTTGATTTCTGATTTACCTTCTACTTGCATTCCATTTGGCGCGTAGTCTTTGATAAGTTGCGGCGACAATTTCTCGTTGAGGATCTTTTCCAACTGTAAATTATTCATTATTACTTCCAATACTTGTGGCTTGAGCAAAGTGTATATCGAACCGCAACCCAGATGCCAGTTGTGACATCCCCAACTCAAACAAATTTAGATACAATAGAAAGGCTTTACCCGTGACAACAAGGATAATGGATGAATTCACTACAACGTTTCCAACAATGGATTGCTAACACCCCTCCACTTTTCAAACTTAAGTCCCCTTTTGTCACTGTCAAAGATATTCAGACGCAGGCTCTGCCAGACAATGAAGAATATGATGGAAACCCTCGCCTTGGTTTTCTGTATCAGTACCTTTGCACCAAGTTGCTAACCTGTTCGCCTCGTTATGAACTGGTTGCTGAAGAGGTTCAATTAAATGACGCCACTGGGCGAACCATTGGTGCTGTCGATCTGATCTTAAAAGATGTAGAAAGTAATCAACATGAACATTGGGAAGTCGCAATTAAATTCTACTTACTTCATCAAGGCGTTTGGTATGGACCGAATGCTCACGACCAACTGCACAAAAAGCTCGAACGCATGCTCAACCACCAGCTAAAAATGAGCCAAAGGGAAGAGTTTCGTCAGCAACTACCGCTAAACAGTGGACCGAGTGAACATTTACTAATGCAGGGACGTCTGTACGTAAACCCTTTTTCAAAAGAGCCTATCCCTACAACCTGTTTAGGTTATGAATTAGACCCTACACAAATATCTGGTTTCTGGTGTTATCAAAGCCAATGGGAACAAATTAAACAGCCACTTTACGCACTTCCTAAACCGCTCTGGGCAACTGGTAATGAGGAATTCTTGGATCCAATCGACAAACCATCTGATAGGTTTGTTCACGCGCAGACAAAGGACGGTCAGTTTTGGTTTGTTGTACCGGATACGTGGCCCAATTAAAAACGAAAGACATTTTATTTTGTCTTTTTAGGGGCAAGTTCTTTCAACGAGCTAATCTCGACATTTCCGGTTATAAGAAAGATTCTCGACCACAACCTTTCGCCGCTTTCGGGAATGACGCTGCCGAGGTCCAGTATATCCAGTTCATCACCTTCACAAGGGAGAAACGAACGAGTTGGGCTCCCTTTCTTTTTGCTCGCCTCTCCAAGCGAGGCTCCTTCGAATCTTGAAGCGAAGCATTACCTCTTCACAAACAAAAAAGGGTCGACACAAAGTCGACCCTTTCAAACAATAATCGCTTAAGTTACAAACCAGCGGCTGCAAATACTTGATTAACGATTTCTTGTGCTTCAGCTTCGATTTGTTTTAGGTGCTCTTCACCTTTGAAGCTTTCACAGTAAATTTTGTAGATGTCTTCAGTGCCTGATGGACGAGCTGCGAACCAACCATTAGCGGTCGTGACTTTAAGACCACCAATTGCAGCTCCGTTACCAGGAGCGTGCGTTAGACGAGCAGTGATTGCATCGCCTGCTAGTGTTTCAGCCGCTACCATTTCAGGTGAAAGCTTCTTCAGTACGTCTTTTTGCGGACCATTCGCTACAGCTTGAATACGGTTGTACTTAGACTCACCATGCTTCGCAGCTAGCTCCTCATAGTAATCTTGCGGGTTCTTACCCGTTACCGCAGTGATCTCTGCCGCTAGAAGACATAACAAGATGCCATCTTTGTCTGTTGACCAAGGCGTACCATCTTTACGAAGGAAAGACGCACCAGCACTTTCTTCACCGCCGAAGCCGAACTTACCAGTGTATAGACCATCAACAAACCATTTGAAACCGACTGGTACTTCGCACAGTTCACGACCTAAATCAGCCACAACACGGTCAATAAGAGCACTTGATACTAGCGTTTTACCAACAGCAACATCTTTGCCCCACGCATCGCGATGACGGTATAGGTAGTCAATACAAACCGCTAAGAAGTGGTTCGGGTTCATCAAACCTTTTGGCGTAACGATACCGTGACGGTCGTAGTCAGGGTCATTACCAAAAGCTAAATCATATTCATCTTTCAATGCCAATAGACCAGCCATTGCGTAAGGAGAAGAACAATCCATACGTACAACGCCATCTTTATCGAGAGACATGAATTGGAAAGAAGGATCAATCGCTTCACTTACTAGCGTTAGGTCTAGGTTGTACACCTGACCAATTTGACGCCAGTAATCAATACCGCTACCACCCAATGGATCAACACCAATTTTCAAGTTTGCTTTTTGGATTGCTTCCATATCGATAACATTAACTAGGTCATCGATGTACGGTTTCACCAAGTCCATCTCTACAAACAGATCCGATGCTTTTGCTTCTGCTAGAGGTAAGCGTTTAACACCTTGTAGACCTTCTGCAATTAGCGCATTTGCACGATCTTCGATCGCTTGAGTCAGTTCAGCTTCTGCAGGACCACCGTGAGTCGGATTGTATTTGATACCGCCGTCTTGTGGTGGGTTGTGAGATGGTGTGATCACGATGCCATCTGCCTTATCATCGTGCTTGATGTTGTAAGTCAGGATCGCATGAGAAATACCCGGCGTTGGTGTGTAGCCGTTGTCTTGCTGCACAATCACTTGTACACCGTTTGCAATCAATACTTCAACCACACTTGAAAAAGCAGGCTCAGAAAGCGCGTGAGTGTCTTTACCCACAAACAATGGACCCGTTGTGCCTTGTTGTGCACGAACTTCCGCTACCGCTTGAGCAATCGCTAAGATGTGGTTTTCGTTAAAAGTGTGTTTGTCTGCAGTACCGCGATGACCAGAAGTACCAAATTGAACTTTATGTTCTGCATTAGTTGCATCTGGCTGAAGTAAGAAGTAATTAGCAACGAGTGCTGGGATATTGTGAAGATCTTCCTGCTGCGCTTTTTGCCCAGCACGAGGGTGCATAGCCATGTTTGACATCCTTTCTTTAAATACAAATAAAATCAAAAAAGCCTCATAATATCCGCTACACGCTACACATTATGAGGCTTCTATCAGGTTTCTTAGATTGAACCTGTTACTTTCTCTATTAAGTCAGGCTGGAATTCCATGTGCGTCATCACCTGCTCCACCATTTGTCGTTTACGACTGGTGTTGTTGTTAGTGATTACCCAAAATGGCGTACCAGGAATTGCTTTAGGTTTGGTAGTGTTACCATTTGCTAGTAGAGTCTCTTCGTTATCAGCAAAGTAAACACGTTTGCGTCCCTTCACTTTTGTCGCTTGGGAGAAACTCTCTGGATTTAGTTTGTGTAAGGTTGATAGTACCAACATGAAGCGATCAATCGCTTTCTTAAGACCAGCAAACTCATCAGAGATAAGTAGAGAACGCATCTCTTTTACGGTATCTACTGATTCTGCTTTACCTGCATCTTTACTTACTACAATCCCTTGTGGCTTTTCTACTACAGGTGCAACGACTGCTTCCTGCAACTGACCATCAAGGTTCAAAAGGCGTCGTAAAATATCCGAGGCACTTTCACCGATATGCTTGGTTTGACCTGCAATGTAACGGTATAGATCCTCATCAACCTCAATTGTTTTCATTCGCTTTTCACATTCTCAATGTTTAAACTCTGGGGGATTATAACGAGATCCTCGCGGATACTCCACGTTAAACCCATCACGAATAAGATAAAATGTCAGCATTACTCAACTATAAGCAGGAAGGGCAAGGCCAAACGGTTGTTTTGATTCATGGATTATTTGGCAGTTTCAGTAATCTAGGTTTACTGGCTCGCGATCTCGTTCAAGATCACTCAGTGATCAGCATTGATCTCCGAAATCATGGTCTTTCTTTCCATTCAGATACACACAATTACGAAGTGATGGCACAAGATGTTGCTGATTTACTTCACCATTTAAACATCGAGCCAGCGTTAGTTATTGGTCACTCAATGGGTGGCAAAGTAGCGATGAAACTCGCAGATGTCGCACCTGAATTCGTCAAACAGCTGATTGTATTAGACATGGCTCCTGTGGCTTATCAAACCAACCGTCATGACAATGTATTTAATGGCTTGCGAGCAGTAATCGAGGAACAACCAGCCAATCGACAACAAACTATGGATATTCTCGCTCAACACATCGAGATGGATGGAGTCAGACAATTCTTGTCAAAGTCCCTATATAAAAACGGGAACAAAATGGATTGGCGTTTTAACGTCACGGGCTTACTGAACAACTACGACAACATCATCGGTTGGAACGACATCGCACCCACCGATATTCCAACTCTATTTGTTAAAGGCGGCGATTCCGACTACTTGATGCCAGAGCACCAGCCTGCAGTTAAGCGTCAGTTTAACAATGCAAAAGCGCACATTATTGCTAACACAGGACACTGGTTACATGCAGAAAAACCAGCAGAAGTTATGCGGGTGATCAGGAAATATATTTCCAGTTAACAAATTCGGAAAACAACGCCAGATTATTGAAATAACCCTTCTTGTTGTGCATTAACTTTACGGTTTAACAGTGGTATAGTGCGCCCAAGAATTTTTGGCATGAAGGACGACAATGCTATACGACTATATGGACATGCTCGAGTCGATCGGGCTCGATCTTCTTTTTGCTGCTATCTTCTTTTTCATCGGGATGGCAATAAAAGATGTACTAAAACAAGGTAACGTACCTGTTTTCGGTCGTCGTATTGTGTGGTTGGTTCTTTTCCTTGGCTGCGCTGGCTTCATTGCGAAAGGTCTGATTCAGCTCAGTTGGGAAGGCACAGGGCTCGGTTAAGCTCTCTATCCCATAGCCAGTAACAAACAATGTAAAGGTATAGACTCTATGGCAAGTGTAGGTATCTTCTTCGGTAGCGACACAGGTAATACTGAAGCCGTTGCAAAGATGATTCAAAAGCAACTAGGTAAACAACTAGTTCACGTTCAAGACATCGCAAAAAGCAGCAAAGAAGACATTGATAACTTTGATCTTCTGCTTCTAGGTATTCCGACTTGGTACTACGGCGAAGCACAATGTGACTGGGATGACTTCTTCCCTGAACTTGAGCAAATCGACTTCTCGACAAAGCTAGTTGCTATCTTCGGTTGTGGTGACCAAGAAGATTACGCAGAGTACTTCTGTGATGCAATGGGTACAGTACGTGATATCGTTGAAGCGAAAGGTGGTACTATTCTGGGTCACACTTCAACTGAAGGTTACGAGTTCGAAGCATCTAAAGCACTTGTAGAAGGTGATGATAGCCAGTTTGTAGGTCTATGTATCGATGAAGACCGTCAACCAGAACTTACTGATGAACGTGTTGAAAACTGGGTTAAGCAAATCTACGAAGAGATGTGCCTAGCTGAGCTTGAAGGCTAATTAAAAGCATTCATTAAAAAGACCTCCACTCTGGAGGTCTTTTTGTATGTGGTAATCAAGATACCTCAGTAGCAATTTCTTCTTCGCGGAATTGTGGTTTCTTGCGTACATACAATTTGCGCTGAACTTCAGAGACCACATTGCCTTCCTTATCTTTGACGTGGGTAATAAACTCAGGGAAACATTTTTCTCCATTGCGCGTCATCTGATAGATGTCGTCCAGCATTCCTTCCGTCACCTCAAATTCAGCAAACAAATCACTTTGTCCTGGCTTGATAAAGTTGATGCTCGCCTCTTTGTCCCATACATAATATTCTTCACGCAGAATGCCCATAAGCATCAGCGAGTAGATAGGATCAGTCAGGGAAAAAATGCTCCCTCCATATTGAGTGCGATTGGCGTTTTTATTCCACCATCTCAACTTCAAACGTACTTTAACCGTTCGAAAGTCTTCAGAAATATGTAAGATTTTAATACCCGCCCCCCAAAATGGCGGCCAAATATTGAGCGCAAATTTCACAATTCCCGGTTTATATATCTTAGCAAGTCGCTTATTCATAACTTTCCATGTCTTTGCGATTCTGATGTTATCAATTTGTAACTGGTCTGATCTGTAATATAATCGACCTGTTTCTAATTTACAAAAAGAATCTATTAACCCTTTGAAGTTCGTGGTTTAATGTTTCGAACGCTTCGCCTATAATGGTAGGAATATTGAATTCTGTTAAATCGCTGCAGATGATCCAACGGGAAAGTATATGTCAGACAATAATCAGGCGCTGAAGGATGCGGGCTTAAAAGTAACCCTTCCGAGGCTAAAAATTCTAGAAGTACTTCAGCAGCCAGACTGCCAGCACATCAGTGCTGAAGATTTGTACAAAAAGCTGATTGATCTCGGTGAAGAGATTGGTCTTGCAACCGTTTATCGTGTACTCAACCAATTCGATGATGCTGGTATTGTAACTCGTCACCACTTTGAGGGCGGCAAATCAGTTTTTGAATTATCAACGCAACACCACCACGACCACCTTGTTTGTCTGGATTGTGGTGAAGTTATTGAATTTTCTGACGATGTTATTGAGCAACGTCAAAAAGAAATCGCCGCTAAGTACAACGTGACGTTGACTAACCACAGCTTATACCTATACGGCAAATGCAGCGACGGTTCTTGCAAAGATAATCCAGACGCACACAAACCTGTAAAATAAGAAGTATTTCTTTTTATTGATAAACATAGTAAAACGTCAGCTAAGGCTGACGTTTTTTTATGGAGAAGAGCAATGAAGAGAAGGAACCCTCAAGGCTTTACCCTACTAGAACTTATCATTGCGATCGTCATTCTCGGCATCCTAGCTGTTGTTGCAGCTCCCCGTTTTTTAAACCTCCAAGACGATGCGTATCAAGCAAAAATGGAATCCATCGCTGACCAATTCGAAACAGGCGTGCGATTTACCCAAAGCCAATGGTTAGTCAATGGTGGAACACAGGAAGCTCAAACAGATATCGATGGATATGGTGGTGGCGAACTGGATGTAAATGAGTTTGGCTTTCCGCTTGGCACTAACAAGGGCAACAGAAATGGCGTGATTGGCAACCCGTATAACATAGGACAAGGGAATGCTGGTTGTATTGCCGTGTGGCAAGCTTTACTCGGCAACGAATACTCTCTATCAAATAATCGTAACGCGAACGATAGGTTTGATTTTATTACCCGACGAGTCCAAGACAAAGAATCCCACCAATCTGTTTGTTATTATACCTTTACTAAAAAAGGTTACGATCGCAATCCTGATAACTCTAGCTTCGTCATATGGTATGACTCAAAAACAGGCAGCGTCACGACATCAAAACCAACTAGATTGGAATAACAAACAAAAATGCCAGCAATGATGCTGGCATTTTTATTAGCGAAGGATTGAGATTATTGGTTCTCGATTTTCGCCCAAGTATCACGTAGACCAACCGTACGGTTGAATACTAGGTTCTCTGCTGAAGAGTCTTTTGAATCTGCACAGAAGTAACCCATACGCTCAAACTGGTAACCTGTTTCCGCTTCTGCGTTTACTAGGCTTGGCTCAACAAAGCCGTTTAGAACCACTAGTGATTCTGGGTTGATTGTCGCAGCAAAGTCATCCGCAGCCGCTGGGTTTGGTACTGTGAACAAACGATCGTACATGCGGATTTCTGCAGGCAATGCTTTGTCTGCTGATACCCAGTGAATTACGCCTTTCACTTTACGACCATCTGCAGGGTTCTTACCTAGCGTTTCAGCATCGTAAGTACAGAAGATTGTCGTGATGTTACCTTCTGCGTCTTTTTCGATGCGCTCAGCTTTGATCACGTATGCGCCACGTAGACGTACTTCTTTACCTAGAACCAGGCGCTTGTACTTCTTGTTCGCTTCTTCGCGGAAGTCTTCACGCTCGATCCAAACTTCACGAGTGAATGGCACTTCACGCTCACCCATCTCAGGTTTGTTTGGATGGTTAGCAACAGTCAGCGTCTCTACCGCGCCTGCTTCGAAGTTCTCGATAACGATCTTAACTGGATCTAGAACAGCCATCGCACGTGGTGCGTTTTCGTTTAGATCGTCACGAATACAAGATTCTAGTGAACCGAACTCAATCATGTTCTCTTGCTTCGTTACGCCAATGCGCTTACAGAATTCACGAATAGATGCTGATGTGAAGCCACGACGACGCAAACCAGACACTGTAGGCATACGTGGGTCGTCCCAACCATCAACCAATTTCTCAGTCACTAGTTGGTTTAGCTTACGCTTAGACATCACTGTGTATTCAAGATTTAGGCGGCTGAATTCGTACTGGTGTGGACGACAATCAATCGTGATGTTGTCTAGAACCCAGTCGTACAGACGACGGTTGTCCATGAACTCTAGAGTACAGATAGAGTGCGTAATGCCCTCTAGCGCATCAGAGATACAGTGCGTGAAGTCGTACATTGGGTAAATGCACCACTTATCACCAGTCTGGTGGTGAGTCGCGAAACGTACACGGTAAATAACTGGGTCACGCATTACCATGAATGAAGAACCCATGTCGATCTTCGCACGTAAACACGCTTTACCTTCTTCGAACTCACCTGCGCGCATTTTTTCAAATAGCGCTAGGTTTTCTTCGATTGGACGATCACGGTATGGGCTTGGTTTACCCGGAGCCGTTAGCGTACCGCGGTATTCACGAATCTGCTCAGGACTTAGCTCATCAACGTACGCTAAGCCTTTATTAATCAATTCAATTGCATATTCGTAAAGCTTGTCGAAGTAGTTTGATGAGTAACATACTTCACCATCCCACTCGAAGCCCAACCAGTTTACATCTTTCTTGATAGACTCAACGTATTCGATGTCTTCTTTTTCAGGGTTTGTATCGTCGAAACGTAAGTTACATTGACCCTGGTAGTCCTGAGCAATACCGAAGTTCAAACAGATAGACTTAGCATGACCGATATGCAGGTAGCCATTTGGCTCCGGCGGGAATCGAGTATGCACGCTAGTGTGTTTACCATCCGCTAGATCTTTATCAATGATCTGGCGAATAAAGTTTGATGGACGAGCATCAGCTTCACTCATCTATAGCACCTCAAAAATATTAGTATTGTCAGAGAAAACAGTACTCCGTAGCCTTACTCGGTTTACAGAGTGCATTGTTCCTAATGATCCACAATTCTTAGCGATTAGACAACAAGAACCGTCGTTAAAACGGGAATATTTCTGTTCTTCGCTTGAAAGCGCAGCATATTAAATCCGTATAAACAAAAAAAGACCTCCCGAAGGAGGTCTTTATAGAGAGTCATTAAGATGTAATTAAGGAAGTTTTACATCTGATAGGTCTTCACCTGCACCGATTGCTTTCATTTCACCAGCAACGATTTCTGCAAGAGGACCAAGGATAACTTGAAGGTTGTTTTCGCCTAGCTTAACAACACCTTTCGCGCCTAATTTCTTAAGTACTGCTTCGTCTGCAACAGAGCGATCCTTAAGTGTTAGACGTAGACGAGTGATACACGCGTCGATTGAAGTTAGGTTGTCGTGACCACCTAGCGCTTTTAGGTATTGACGAGCTAGGTCACCTTTTGCTGCATCACCAGCAGGAGCTGCAGATGTTTCATCTTCGTCATCTTCACGACCTGGCGATTTCAGGTTGAAAGCGCGGATTGCGAAGCTGAATGTGAAGAAGTATAGAGCACCGAAAGCCAAACCTAGAGCAAGTAGTACTAGAGGCTTAGTTGCTAGACCGTAGTTCAGTACGAAGTCGATTAGACCTGCAGAGAAACCAAAGCCGTGTAGCGTGCCAAGCATGTTTGCAAGTACTAGAGATAGACCTGTAAATACAGCGTGGATAGCGTATAGAGCAGGAGCTAGGAACACGAACATGAACTCTAGAGGTTCAGTGATACCTGTTAGGAATGAACAGAATGCTACTGAGAATAGTGCACCACCAACTTGGCTACGCTTCTCAACCGGAGCTGCTAGGTACATAGCAAGTGCTGCACCAGGTAGACCGAACATCATTACAGGGAAGAAACCGTTCATGAATACACCAGCGCTCTTATCGCCGCCGAAGAAGCGGTGTAGGTCACCAGATTTCAGAGTTTCAGTTACTTCTTTAACTGTTGCTGTGATTTCTGGAGTTACAGAGTTAGCGAATTCGAATGTGTGAGTTTGACCAGCAACAAGAGTCTTAGCTAGAGCTGGGTCAACACAAAGCTGTTGTAGAGCAGGAAGCGCTTGACCCGCCGCTGTTGCGCCAGATACTAGAACTTCTTGACACGTACCCATACCGAACCAGAAGTACGAGTTTAGTACGTGGTGTAGACCTACAGGGATTAGTGCACGGTTAAGCGTACCGTATACGAATTGACCGATAGCACCAGAAGTAGAAACTGCGTGCGCTAACGCGTCAAGACCGCCTTGGATTGTTGGCCATACAACACCAGCAATTGCACCAGCAACTAGCGAGAATAGACCCGCCATGATTGGTACTAGACGTTTGCCAGAGAAGAATGCCAACCACTCAGGTAGACGAGTAGCGTGGAAAGCGTTGTAAGAGTGACCAGCGATGATACCTGCAATGATACCGCCGAAGAATGACATGTTAACGCTTGCATCGATCGTTGCTGCTGTCGCAGTAAGAACGAAGTAAGCAACTGCACCAGCTAGACCTGCAGCACCTTGACCGTCTTTAGAAAGACCAATCGCGATACCTAGACCGAATAGTAGTGGAAGTTGACTAAAGATTGCATTACCAGCAGATGCCATAAACGCAATATCTAAAAGGTCAGGCTGACCCAAACGTAGTAAAAGCGCTGCAACTGGAAGCGTTGCGATAGGAAGCATAAGAGCTTTACCTAACTTCTGCGCGTATCCAAGAATATTCACCTTAAGTTCCCCCTATAGGATTTTATGTTTTGTTGAATGACTTATTTCAGTCGTTCAATTTAGTCGCTATCAGTTTATGATATTAATTTTGCTCCGCAAATTAAAACCTCATTGTTTGTGATCATAATCACCAGAAATTGGTCATTCAGAAGGTTTTTGCTAGCGAGATCATAAAACTTATTTTATTATACGAAAAAATGGCGTTTTAGAGATAAGATTCTCGTACTTTATGCAAGACAGAATCAGTGTTATTTTGGTATCTCTACAGATGATTCGCAGTAACTTCGCTCTGGAAAACAATCATAAAAACTAATTCATTTATTATTTTTCAGTTAGTTACTCTGATAATGACATCGATAAAACGCGACTTGCTGTATGTGACTCGTTATCTAATTCAGTGATACAAACTAAGTACCAGCCTGACTCATAGAGTCACCAGTTAGATAACGGGACAGAAAATGAATTCTCATCTATAAGGACTAGCTGACTATGTACGCGCTAAGTAACTGTAAAATCTATACCGGTAGTGATGTTCTTACCGATCATGCTGTCATCATCGACAATGACCAGATTCAATCAGTTGTACCAGTGACTCAACTACCAGAAGGTATTGAAGTAAAAGACCTGGACGGTGCTAATCTAAGCCCTGGTTTTATCGACCTACAGCTAAATGGCTGTGGTGGTGTGATGCTTAACGACGAAATCACACCAGAAACAATGCAGATCATGCATGAAGCTAACCTAAAGTCGGGTTGTACAAGCTTCCTACCTACCCTAATCACATCTTCAGACGAAGATATGCGTGCTGCTATCACTGCTGCTCGCGAGTACCACAACAAATACCAAAACCAATCGCTAGGTCTGCATCTTGAAGGTCCGTACCTTAACGTAGCGAAAAAAGGTATTCATAGCGTTGACTTCATCCGCCCTTCTGATGACGGTATGATCGATCTAATCTGTGCTAACGCAGACATCATCGCGAAAGTAACGCTTGCACCAGAACAAAATGATCCTGAGCACATTGCACGCTTGAAAGCAGCTGGCATTGTTGTTTCTATCGGTCACACGAATGCAACTTATGCAGAAGCTCGCCAAGGTTTCGATGCAGGCATCACATTCGCCACTCACCTATTCAACGCAATGACACCGATGGTTGGCCGTGAACCAGGTGTAGTTGGTGCGATTTATGACACCCCTGAAGTCTACGCTGGTATCATCGCTGATGGTTTCCACGTTGATTACGCAAACATCCGAATCGCTCATAAAATCAAAGGCGAAAAGCTTGTTTTGGTGACGGATGCCACAGCTCCAGCAGGTGCTAACATTGATCACTTTATTTTTGTCGGTAAGAAAGTATATTACCGAGATGGTAAGTGTGTTGATGAAAATGGCACACTAGGCGGCTCAGCTCTGACTATGATTGAAGCAGTTCAGAATTCAGTTGAGCACGCAGGCATCGCTTTAGAAGAAGCTCTACGAATGGCTACGCTTTACCCAGCAACCGCAATCGGTGTTGAGGAGCGTCTTGGCCGAGTTCGAAAAGGAATGGTAGCTAACCTGACCATTTTCGATCGTGACTTCAATGTAAAAGCGACGGTTGTTAACGGACAATACGAGCAAAATTAAGCATGAATGGCGGACAGATTGGTAATGTAGATTTAGTAAAACAGCTTAACAGTGCTGCGGTATACAGGCTGATTGACCAACAAGGTCCAATCTCCCGTATTCAAGTCGCGGATGTTAGTCAGCTCGCCCCAGCGAGTGTTACCAAAATAACCCGCCAACTATTAGAGCGCGGCTTGATCAAAGAAGTCGCGCAACAAGCTTCTACCGGTGGTCGTCGAGCCATCTCGTTGACCACTGAAGTAAAACCTTTTCACTCTATCGCTGTACGATTAGGTCGTGACTATGTGCAATTCTGTTTGTACGACCTAGGTGGAACGGCACTTGCAGAAGACCAGCACGAACTTCACTATACCAATCAAGCAGACCTTATCGCAGGTTTGATTGACTTGCTAAAGGACTTCGTGAGTCGCTGCCAAGATAAAATTGACCAACTGATTGCTATCGGTATCACACTGCCTGGTTTGGTGAACCCAACTACAGGCGTAGTGGAATACATGCCGAATACAGACATCGATAACCTTGCACTGGGTGAAATCATCCGTGAAAAGTTCAATACCGCTTGTTTTGTCGGTAACGATGTTCGTGGTATGGCATTGGCTGAACATTACTTTGGTGCAAGCCAAGATTGCCAAGACTCAATTCTTGTCAGTGTTCACCGTGGTACTGGTGCCGGCATCATTGTTAATGGTCAAGTATTCCTTGGCTTCAACCGTAACGTCGGTGAAATTGGTCACATCCAAATCGACCCACTTGGCGAGCAATGCCAATGTGGCAACTTTGGCTGTCTAGAAACGGTTGCAGCAAACCCAGCAATCGTACAACGCGTTAAAAAGCTTATTGCACAGGGCTATGAATCAAGCCTTACTCAACTAGAGCACATCACAATCGATGACGTTTGTACTCATGCGATGAACGGCGATGAACTTGCTAAGCAAAGCTTAGTGCGCGTAGGCAACCAACTTGGTAAAGCTATCGCAATTACGATTAACTTGTTTAACCCACAAAAAATCGTCATTGCCGGTGACATTACGGCGGCTGAAGAAATTGTTTTCCCAGCAATACAGCGCAATGTTGAAAACCAATCTTTGAAGACTTTCCATAACGAACTTCCGATTGTTGCTTCTCATATTGATAAGCAACCAACAATGGGCGCATTCGCAATGATAAAGCGCGCCATGTTGAACGGAGTTTTGTTACAAAAGTTACTAGAAGACTAAGTTTATACAACCAATTGAGTTACAATCTCGGGCTGTGGTTTCACAGCCCGTTTTTGTATATCAGGAATATAGCTCAATAGTATGGAAATTATTCTAATTACAACGGCGTTTCTCGCCGGCTTCATCGCTCTAAAATGTAACCTTCCGCCCTTGGTTGGTTTCCTACTCGCAGGCTTCGGTCTTCACGCGTTTGGCTACCAAAGTAATGACGTCATTGTCACGCTTGCTGATCTTGGTGTGACCTTGCTGCTTTTCACTATTGGTCTAAAGTTGGACGTAAAAACGCTACTTTCCAAAGAGATTTGGGGTGGCGCAACCGCGCACAATATTCTTTCTACCCTTTTCTTTGCGCTGGTTCTCGTTGGTCTAAAACTGCTCGGTTTGTCATCACTGGCCACTATGGAACACAGCCAGATTCTGTTGTTGGCTTTCGCTCTGTCTTTTTCTAGTACTGTCTTCGCGGTAAAAACCCTGCAAGAAAAAGGTGAGATGAATGCGACTTACGGCACCCTAGCAATTGGTATTCTGGTCATGCAGGATATTTTTGCTGTGGTCTTCCTTACCGCTTCAACAGGTAAAATTCCGGAGTGGTATGCGATAGGTTTGTTTGCTCTCCCTCTTATCCGCCCATTGTTCTACAAACTCCTAGATAAAGTAGGTCACGGCGAGATGCTGGTTCTATTTGGTATCTTCTTTGCGCTCGTCGTCGGGGCTGGTTTGTTTGAACTCGTCGGTATGAAGCCAGATTTAGGCGCGCTGATTTTAGGCATGTTACTAGCTGGGCATCGTAAAGCATCAGAGTTATCAAAATCGCTCTTTAATATGAAAGAGCTCTTCCTCGTGTGCTTCTTCCTCAATATTGGTTTGTCAGCATCATTGAGCTTCACTGGTGTGGGTCTTGCGCTGCTATTCATCTTGTTGCTACCAATCAAAGGTCTGCTGTATTTCCTTACTATCAACCACTTTAAGTTCCGTGTTCGGACTTCATTACTGACGTCTCTTTCTCTTTTCAACTACAGTGAATTTGGTTTGATTGTCGGTGGACTGGCTTACAAGATGGGCTGGATGCCTAGTGACATGCTAGCGGCTATCGCTGTGGCTGTTTCGATTTCATTTATCATCTCAGCACCGTTAAATCGTCTTGGTCACCAAATCTACCAACACTCGGGCAAATGGTTACAAGAAACGGCGGCAGAGAAATTGAACCAACGAGATCAATTAATCAATCCAGGGCATGCCCAAGTATTGATCCTAGGTATGGGTCGAATTGGCACCGGTGCTTACGACGAATTACGATCTCGCTATGGCAAAGTTTCTCTTGGTGTTGAAGTAAGAGAAGAAGCTGCGCATAAACACCGCTCTGAAGGTCGCAACGTTATTTCAGGCGATGCAACAGACCCTGACTTTTGGGAACGCATTTTAGATACAGCAAACGTAAAGTTGGTCCTATTGGCGATGCCACACCACCAAGGTAACCAAACCGCGCTTGAACAGCTTCAAAGCCGAAACTATAAAGGGCAAATAGCAGCAATTGCCGAATACCCAGATCAACTTGAAGGCTTACTAGAGACTGGGGTCGACGCCGCATTCAACATCTATAGCGAAGCTGGTAGTGGTTTCGCACGCCATGTTTGCGAGCAACTTCAACCTCAATTTACACCGATGAAATAAGCATCAAACGTAACTATCCTTATTGAGCCCTCTTCTAATAAGAGGGCTTTTTTGTGCGTTTTTTAAACCAAACCTTGATCGCATTCACCATATCAAGGTTATTTTTAAACAATATCTAATCATCAAGCCTTTTTATCATTTTTTTCATCATCAAACGTTGCTTTTTTTACTAAGAATGGCAAATTGAACCCATACCGATTAAAAATTGTTTAGTTTAAAAAGGATGTTGTATGTGTTCAGTATTTGGCATTTTAGACATTAAGAGCGATGCAGCAGCATTGCGCCCTATCGCACTTGAGATGTCGAAAAAGCTTCGTCACCGCGGTCCAGACTGGTCTGGTATTTACTCATCAGAACGCGCGATTCTTGCGCATGAACGTTTGGCGATCGTTGGTCTAAATAGTGGTGCTCAACCACTATACAGCCCTGATAAAAAACTCATCCTTGCTGTAAACGGTGAAATCTACAACCACAAAGAAATTCGTGCTCGCTACGAAGGTAAATACGAATTCCAAACTGACTCAGACTGTGAAGTTATCCTAGCGCTATACCAAGACATGGGTGCAGACCTTCTTGAAGAACTAAACGGTATTTTTGCGTTCGTACTTTACGATGAAGAAAAAGACGAGTACTTAGTAGGTCGTGACCACATTGGTATCATTCCTCTTTACCAAGGTTATGATGAACATGGTAACTACTACGTTGCATCAGAAATGAAAGCACTGGTTCCAGTATGTAAGACCGTGAGCGAGTTCCCTCCGGGTTGTCACTACGGCAGTGCAGATGCAGAACCTCAACGTTACTACATTCGTGACTGGAATGAGTACGCAGCAGTACAAGGCAACAGCACAAGCAAAGAAGAACTTACAGAAGCTTTAGAAGCTGCGGTAAAACGCCAACTAATGACTGACGTGCCATATGGCGTACTTCTTTCTGGTGGTCTGGATTCATCGATTACATCTGCTGTAGCAAAACGATTTGCAGCAATGCGTATTGAAGACGACGAAAAGTCTGAAGCTTGGTGGCCACAGCTGCACTCTTTCGCTGTAGGTCTAGAAGGAGCACCAGATCTGAAAGCCGCTCGCGAAGTTGCAGAACAAATTGGTACGGTTCACCATGAAATGACGTACACCATCCAAGAAGGCTTGGACGCGATTCGTGATGTGATTTACCACATTGAAACATATGACGTAACGACTATCCGCGCTTCAACACCTATGTTCCTAATGGGTCGTAAGATCAAAGCAATGGGAATCAAAATGGTACTTTCTGGTGAAGGCGCTGATGAAATCTTCGGTGGCTACTTATACTTCCATAAAGCGCCAAACGCGCAAGAGTTCCACGAAGAGACCGTACGTAAGCTTCTAGCTCTGAACATGTTTGACTGTGCACGTGCAAACAAATCGCTAGCGGCATGGGGTGTTGAAGGTCGTGTACCATTCCTAGATAAGGAGTTCATTGACGTAGCAATGCGTTTGAACCCTGCCGATAAGATGTGTGGCAACGGTAAGATGGAGAAGCACATTTTACGTGAATGTTTCGAACACTACCTACCAGAGTCGATTGCATGGCGTCAGAAGGAACAGTTCTCTGATGGTGTTGGTTACAGCTGGATCGATACGCTAAAAGAAGTCGCAGAGCAAAAAGTAACAGATCAGCAAATGGAGACGGCTCAATTCCGCTTCCCTTACAACACACCTACAACTAAAGAAGGTTATGTATACCGCGAGATCTTTGAAGAGTTGTTCCCTCTACCATCAGCTGCGGAATGTGTTCCTGGTGGCCCATCAGTCGCGTGTTCTTCAGCAAAAGCGATTGAATGGGATGAGTCATTCCAAAACTGTGTTGACCCATCAGGTCGTGCCGTTCAAACCGTACACAACGATGCATACTAATCGTATCACGTGTTAAATAGGGCTGAGTCACCAGCCCTTGAACACTGGTAAGTTAACACGATCAAAAAGAGGTGCATTACGCACCTCTTTTTGATCTTTCAATGAGTTGGTTTACATAAATTCCAAATCATTATTGTCAATGCTGACAGGCACTCGCTTAGAGAGCATTTGAACCAACATAATCGAACGCTTTTCACCATCTTGTTCGTGATAAATCGCATCAATCCCAGCAAACTGTCCGTTCATAACACGAACATGATCGCCTGGTTTCGGCATACATTCTGGGCTTGTCGGCTCCTCAGCACACTTTTCAATCTGTTTTAGTTCATAAACAAGATCGCCTTGAATCTCTTTTGGTTGTGCTCCGAAGCGTACGAAGTCAACGACACCTCGAGTGGAACGTACCGATGTAAAATTCGGTCCTTGTTCATAATCAAATCGAGAAAAAACATAGCAAGGGAATAATGGTTCTTCGACCTTTTGTCGCTTGCCACGTAAGATCTTTTCGACCTCCACAGTTGGGTAAAAACACTCTACTCCTTGGTTTTCAAGGTGTTGCTTCGCCCTAACTTGCTCTCCTCGTTTACAATACAATAAATACCAACGTTTCATTTTATTACTAGCCAATTATATTTTTATTTCATCCTAGCATTAAGCCTAGAACGAGTCATGGGTATTCAAGAAACCTATCAGTAAGCCTCTTAAACATAACATGCATAACTTACACTTTTTCGAAGCATTAAGAAAATAAGTCTATAGGCAAAAATGGAAAGTAAGTTTGTAACACGAACGATTCGCCGATTAAAACCCCACAAAATCAACGCGGAGCCATCATTTAATAAGGCAAATGAATCGTCACATAAAATTTTATTGTTTGTAAGTCATCAAAATGACATGTATACGTAGATTTCTTTAAAAAATGTAATAACTACTATTAGAAGAGCTTATGTCAAACCAACATCAATACTTTGGTCACCCACGTGGCTTGTTCTTATTGTTCGGTACTGAACTTTGGGAACGCTTTTCTTACTACGCAATGCGCGCCATTCTAGTACTGTATTTAACTGACACAACAATGAACGGTGGCCTTGGCTGGTCGACTAAAGATGCCCTAGACCTATACGGCATCTATACTGGACTTGTCTACATTACTCCTCTCATCGGTGGTTACCTTGCGGATAACTACTTAGGTCAACGCCGTTCTATCTTGATTGGTGGCGCGTTGATGGCAATCGGTCAATTTACACTAGCAATGCCTGCTGACGCTCTAGGTCTTGGTGCTCTACACACATTCTATTTAGGTCTTGCTCTACTTATCTGTGGTAACGGTCTATTTAAGCCAAACATCTCTACAATGGTTGGTGACTTATATCAAGAAGGTGACAACCGTCGTGATGGTGCTTTCACTATCTTCTACATGGGTATTAACCTTGGTGCATTAATCGCTGGTGTTGTTTCTGGCTCTGTAACAACTGAATTCGGTTGGAAAGCGGGTTTCGTGGCTGCTGGTATCGGTATGCTTATCAGTCTAGTCATGCAGATGACGTTTGCTCAAGCATGGCTTGGTGATATTGGTCGTGTTCCAGCTGCAAAACGTGATCTAGCGATTAAAAAATCTTCTCAAAAAGAACCGTTAACAAAAGAAGAAACGGATCGCATCAAAGTAATCCTAGTGATGAGCCTATTCACTATCGTATTCTGGGCAGGCTTTGAACAAGCTGGCGGTCTAATGAACATCTACACTCAGCAATACACAGATCGAATGATCGGTGGCTTTGAAGTGCCTGCTGCGTGGTTCCAATCACTAAACCCATTCTTCATCATCACGCTAGCACCTGTACTAGCCGTACTATGGGTGAAACTAGGTAAACGTGAGCCAAACTCACCAGTGAAATTTGCTTTAGCGATGTTCTTCCTAGCGCTTGGTTTCCTATGTATGGTTGGTGCGGTTATTGAGCAAGGCGGTGACACTACAGTTAAGACATCCATGTTGTGGCTTGTTGGTGCATTCTTCTTCCATACTCTGGGCGAATTGTGTCTATCTCCGATTGGTCTGTCTCTTGTTACTAAACTGGCTCCGCTGCGTCTTGCTTCACTAATGATGGGTGCATGGTTTGGCTGTAATGCAATTGCA
Organism: Vibrio sp. MM46; assembly: GCF_027587135.1. NCBI lineage: Bacteria > Pseudomonadati > Pseudomonadota > Gammaproteobacteria > Vibrionales > Vibrionaceae > Vibrio > Vibrio sp. MM46. The sequence continues at coordinate 27,591 of NZ_JAPPTO010000008.1, read as the reverse complement.
AACTACGTTGCTGGTTATGTGGGCTCTCACGTTGGTGAGCTAGGTGCACTGGCTATCTTCAGCGGTATTGCAGTAACAGCGATGGTTTCTGGTGTCATTCTTCTGTTGTTCTCTAACACGCTTGTTCGTTGGATGCACGGTGCTGAAAACACACATAGCACAGCAGAACAAATTGAAGAGCAGCAAACTCAAGTTGCTTAATATATAAAGTGCAAATAAAAACAAAGGGTCGCAATTGCGACCCTTTTTGTATTCAAAGCTCTAAGTGAAAGAATGTAGGACACAGACGCTTTACAACTTTGAGCGAACCAAATCCACCATCATCTCGATGTGTAACTCGTTGTCATTTAAACACGGAATGTAGCTAAAGCTCTCACCACCAGCTTCTAAGTAAATTTCACGGCACTCTTCTGAGATCTCTTCCAGTGTCTCTAAGCAGTCAGCAGAAAAAGCTGGCGTTACGATATTCAGCTTTTTTTTACCTTGGCTAGGTAGGACTTCTAATGTCTTGTCCGTGTATGGTTGTAACCATTCTTCGCGACCAAATCGAGACTGGTAGGTCATACCAATTTGATCCTCATTCAAACCAAGGGCCTCACCAAGCAAGCGAGTTGTCTCAGCACAATGTTGAGGATAAATATCACCATTGTCCGCGTATCGCTTCGGAATACCATGGTAAGAACATAGCAAGTAATCACCCTTACCATTTGCTTCCCAATGCTCGCGTACCGACTGAGCTAAAGCTTCAATGTATTTAGGGTGATTGTGGTAATCGCGAATAAAACTAAACTCTGGCATCACAGGCATATTCTTAAATGCCTTTGTCATCCCGTCAGAAACTGCAGCTGTCGTTGTTCCTGAGTATTGAGGGTAAAGCGGCAAAACGATCACTTGTTCAACGCCTTGGGCTAATAGCGCCTCAAAACCGGTTTGCAAGCTAGGATTGCCATATGTCATTCCTAGCTCTACTGGCATGTCTAAAGCTGTGCTCAGCTTCTTTGCCTGGCGTTTTGAATACACCATGAGAGGTGATCCCTCTTCCATCCACACCGACTCATACAGCTTGGCAACTTTTGGAGAACGAACTGGAAGAATGATGCCATGCAAAATCGGGCACCAGAGCCACCGTGTCATATCAACAACACGGTGATCATGAAGGAACTGACTTAGAAAGCGTTTAACGGCTGGCGGAGTTGGCTCATCAGGCGTCCCAAGGTTGACCAATAACACGCCCTGCTTCTTATTGTTGTTTTTCATAACATCCTATTCATGGTAAACGGCTTGATTTGTACGGCATATCTAAGAGAAAAGTTCATCGTACTAACAGGCAGAATAAAAAAAGCGACCCAAAGGTCGCTTTTAAATATATCAAAATATTAAATTTTGCCGTTAGCAAATTATGCTAGCGCTTTCTCAATATCTGCGCTTACTTCTGCAACTTGCTTAGTGCCATCGAATTTAAGGTACTTAGTGTTGCCAGCTTCTGCTTCTTTGCCGTAGTAGTTGATCAGTGGTGCAGTTTGCTCGTGGTAAACGCCTAGACGTGCGCGTACTGTTTCTTCTTTGTCGTCATCACGAACAACAAGATCTTCACCAGTTACGTCATCTTTACCTTCCACTTTTGGCGGGTTGTAAACAACGTGGTAAGTACGACCAGAAGGAAGGTGAGCACGACGACCAGCCATACGCTCAACAATCACATCATCAGCTACGTCAAATTCAATCACGTAATCTACGTCAACGCCCATTTCTTTTAGGCCATCAGCTTGAGGGATAGTGCGAGGGAAACCATCTAGTAGGAAACCTTTTTCGCAATCGTCTTGAGCAATACGCTCTTTGATTAGACCAAGGATGATTTCATCAGAAACTAGCTGACCAGCGTCGATAACAGCTTTAGCTTGTTTACCAAGCTCTGTACCTGCTTTGATAGCAGCACGAAGCATATCACCAGTAGAGATTTGTGGAATACCGTATTTATCCATGATGAAGTTTGCTTGTGTGCCTTTACCTGCACCTGGAGCACCTAGAAGAATGATGCGCATGATTTATCCTCTTTAATATTTAAGATTTATACCGAAGCTCACAATAGCTGGACTTCTAGGAATCACCCTCGAAGCACTGGCAACGATAAGTTTCGGTATAACGTTTAGGCGAGCCAAAATACACGCCTTATTACTCACATTCAAGTGTTGAGATTCTAACATAGGTTCACTGTGTAATGAGCAGATTAAGACTAAAGAATGTTAGCGATGCCAGCTTTCCTGTCTTATTGACTACTAACTCAACACTTAAAGTGTGAATCTATGCGTTTACAAACAAAAAGCTCGCATTTCGCGAGCTTTTTAGTGGTATTTAGTTATTAAACCTTAGTCAAAAGCTTATTGATGGCACCTAAGAATTGAGAAGGATCTTCCATCGAGCCACGCTCGGCTAACATTGCCTGACCCAGTAACACTTCTACCCAGCGACCAAACGCTTGGTCGTCTGCTTCATCCGCCATTCGCTTCACGAGCTCATGTTCAGGGTTGATTTCGAAGATGTACTTCACTTCTGGTACCGCTTGACCTGCAGCTTCAAGAAGCTTCGCCATTTGCGTCCCCATTTCGAAATCGTCCGTCACCACAACAGCAGGTGTTGTTGCAAGCTTGAAGGTTGTACGAACTTCTTTTACGCGGTCACCTAGGTAAGACTGAGTGCGCTCAACAACAGACTTAAACTCTTCTTCTGTTTCTTTCTGCTTTTCTTTTTCTGCTTCGTCTTCGAACTTGCTCAGATCCAGACCCGCTTTGGTGATCGATTGGAACTGCTTGCCGTCAAACTCTGTCAGGTAGTTCATCAACCACTCATCAATTCGATCGAACATCAAAATAACTTCAATGCCTTTCGCCTTAAATTGCTCTAGGTGCGGACTGTTCTTCGCCGCTGCGTAGCTGTCTGCTGTTAAGAAGTAAATCTTATCTTGACCTTCCTTCATGCGTTCAACATAAGAAGCCAAACCAACAGATTGCTCAGCTGAGTCCACTTCAGTAGATGCGAAGCGCAATAGACCGGCAACTTTCTCTTTGTTTGCCATGTCTTCAGCAGGACCTTCCTTCATCACCTGACCAAACTCTTTCCAGAATGATTGGTATTTCTCTTCGTCATTCTTCGCCATGCGCTCCAGCATTGTCAGTACACGCTTAGTACAAGCGTTACGCAATGACTGAGTCACTTTGTTGTCTTGAAGAATTTCACGAGAAACGTTCAGTGGCAGATCGTTCGAATCAATTAAGCCGCGGACGAAACGCAAGTAAGACGGCATAAACTGCTCTGCGTCATCCATGATGAATACACGTTGTACGTATAATTTCAGACCCGACTTGTGATCGCGGTTCATCATGTCCCAAGGTGCCTTCGCTGGAATGTAAAGCAAGCTTGTGTAATCGTTCTTGCCTTCTACGCGGTTATGACTCCAAGTTAGAGGATCTGCAAAGTCGTGAGAAACGTGTTTGTAGAACTCTTGGTATTCTGCTTCAGAGACGTCTGATTTGTTGCGAGTCCAAAGTGCTTGAGCTTTGTTGATTTGCTCCCACTTCTTCTCACTTGTTTCGTTGCCTTCCTCATCGCGAACAGCAGTTTGGATAGAAACTGGAATACCGATATGGTCGGAGTATTTGCTGATCACGTCACGTAGACGCCATTCATTTAAGAACTCTTTCCCTTCTTCACGCATGTGAAGCACGATATCAGTACCACGAGATTCTTTCGTGATCGTCTCAATAGTGTATTCGCCTTCGCCCGCAGAATGCCATTGAACCGCTTCATCTGCAGAAATACCTGCGGCACGAGTGCGTACCGTCACAGCATCAGCAACAATGAATGCAGAATAGAAACCCACACCAAACTGACCAATAAGCTGAGAGTCTTTGCTCTGCTCATCGGATAATTTAGAGAAAAACTCTGCTGTACCTGATTTTGCAATGGTACCTAAATGTTCAATCACATCATCACGGCTCATACCGATGCCGTTATCAGAGATTGTTAGTGTATTAGCACTTTCGTCAAACGCCAGCTTAACACCCAGATCCGCGTTACCCTCATATAAATCTGGGTTAGATAGCGCTTGGAAACGAAGCTTATCTGATGCGTCAGACGCGTTTGAAATCAGCTCGCGTAGGAAAATCTCTTTGTTTGAGTAAAGAGAGTGAATCATCAGATGAAGTAGTTGTTTTACTTCTGATTGAAAGCCACGAGTTTCTTTGTTTTGTGATACGGTTTCGCTCATGTTTGCTCCATAACATCTAAACTAAAAAGACTTTTAATGACAAAGTCCTAACCGCCACCTTAAAAAAGCAGCATTACTAAGATGTCATTTAACATGTGGCTGACAAATGTAAATTCAAGGTCAATATTGCTAAAAACGGTGTTTTTTTAGAAAATTTTAATTATCCTACGTCCCTAAAAGCATCTAAAACGTAGCACATGTCTTTTTGCGCACGCCTTATTATGTGACGCAAATCACTTATAATTACAGAATCATCCATCTAAGAAGAACTAAATGACTAACATCGGCACCAAATTTCTGCTTGCTCAAAGATTTGTCTTTGACCCAAATAGTAATTCGCTCGCTGACCAACAAAATGGCAACGAAGTTGTACGATTAGGAAGCAACGAAAGCCGTATTCTACTCATGTTGGCAGAGAGACCCAATGAAGTGTTAACGCGTAACGAGCTTCACGAGTTCGTATGGCGGGAGCAGGGTTTTGAGGTGGATGACTCAAGCCTTACTCAAGCGATTTCCACTCTACGTAAAATGTTGAAAGACTCTACGAAGTCGCCTGAATTTGTAAAAACGGTGCCAAAGCGCGGTTACCAACTGATTTGTTCAGTTGAACGTTTAAGCCCACTATCTTCTGAAGCAGCACTCACCGATGTTGATGCTCAAGAGGAAGAAAATGAAGCTCCAGTCGTTGACCTAGAGCAATTCGCAGAGCCCACTGCTGAGACAAAAGCAGAAACAGCCGTCGAACAAGCACCGACAGCTCAACCATTAAAATCTGCACCTGCACAAAAGAACACAAACTGGTTATTCAGAATCATCGTGTTAGTTGCCCTGCTACTTCCTGTTGGCGTGTTAATGCTAACCAACCCTGCAGAATCACAATTTCGTCAAATTGGTGAATATCACAACGTGCCAGTGATGACACCGATCAACCACCCTCAATTAAACAATTGGCTGCCGTCCATTGAGCAATGCATTCAACGCTATGTTGAACACCATGCTGCTGAGTCTTCACCAGTCGAAGTCATTGCAACAGGTGGTCAAAACAATCAATTGATTCTGAACTACATTCACGACAGTGATCACTCATATGAGAATGTAACACTGCGTATTTTTGCTGGTCGTAACGACCCAACTGACATCTGCAATTAAGGGAGGCTGAAATGAAGATAAGAATAGCATCTGCGGTTTTAGCCGTATCCATCCTTTTTAGTGGTTGGTTGTACTGGGGTAGTGACCTTAAAGTTGAGCAAGTCCTTACGTCAAATGAGTGGCAATCAACCATGGTGACACTTATTACTGATAACTTGCCAGATGATACCGTAGGTCCGCTACGCAAAGTCAACGTTGAGTCGAATGTGAAGTACCTACCTAATGGTGACTATATTCGCGTGGCAAACATCAAGCTATTTGCACAGGGCTCAAACGTCGAGTCTACGATCAATATCTCTGAAAAAGGTCGTTGGGAAGTCAGTGATAACTATTTGCTGGTCTCTCCTTCTGAGTTCAAAGACATCTCCGCATCACAATCTAAAGATTTTTCGGAGTCTCAACTTCGTCTTATCACTCAAATCTTTAAGCTAGATGCTGAACAGAGTCGTCGTATTGACGTCGTTAACGAAAAAACTCTACTACTGACTAGCCTGAATCACGGTTCTACGGTACTGTTTAGAAACTGATTTTGATTCGATAAGAAGGGGGCAAGATGCCCCCTTTATTTTGCATATGGATTGGCTAGACACCCTCACCCTCTTCTTCGGTTCCCTTGTCGCAAATACGCTTGCTTCACTCTCTGGCGGTGGTGCGGGATTACTGCAGTTTCCACTTCTTATCTTTCTTGGTCTTCCCTTTTCTGTCGCACTAGGTACGCATAAAGTCGCTTCAGTCGCACTCGGTTTAGGCGCAGCAAGCACACACCTTAAAGCCGGTACGATTAAACCAAAAGTCGCCCTCTATCTCATACTCACCGGCAGTATTGGCGTGGTGATTGGCGCTAATCTCATTGTACAAATCCCAGATGGCATTGCTGAAAAAATGCTTGGCGCGATGATCTTAGCTCTTGGTATTTACTCTCGATTTAAGAAAGAGCTCGGTCAAACGGAAACTAAAACGCATCGTGACAGTGCCGGTTGGCTTATTGGTGGACTGGGTTTACTGCTGATTGGGATTGTAAACGGCTCACTCACAGCAGGTTCTGGGTTGCTTGTGACACTCTTTCTTGTCCGCTGGTTTGGTTACGATTACAAGCAAGCAGTAGCTTACACCATGATTTGTGTCGGTCTGTTTTGGAATGGCATTGGAGGTATTGCCGTTGTGCAAGCTGGTGCTCCTATTCATTGGGCTTGGTTACCTGTTTTATTATTCAGCTCATTTCTAGGTGGCAGCTTAGGCGCATGGGCAGCAACTCGATACAGCAATCGCGTCATCAAAGTTGCCTTTGAAGTGCTCACCTTCGCCGTTGGAATCAAATTGCTCCTCTGACGTTTTAAAAAATTTGAAATTAAGGAATTCGGAAATGGATAAAACCATCATTGACATTTATTACTGTCGCCAGTGCAATTGGATGCTACGTTCAACCTGGCTCTCACAAGAGCTATTACATACCTTTAGTGAAGAAATAAAAACGATGAGCTTGCACCCAGATACGGGCGGTCGGTTCGAAATCTTTTGTAATGGCACCCAGATTTGGGAACGTAAGAAAGATGGTGGCTTTCCTGAGGCGAAAGTCCTCAAACAACGTGTTAGAGACATCATCGACCCAGAACGCGATCTAGGACATTCAGACACAAAATAGGGAGCCACTCGCTCCCTTTATCTTTTCTTTACTCGCAAGGCTATTAAATCGTAGTTTGTGCTAGTACTTCGCCTTCTGGAGTTTGAACCGTTAGCGTATTACCTTCGAGTAAACCATAACTGCGTGGTAAGCCATTTCTCGGGAACGTCATTGAGCCCGGATTGAAAATGATGGCACCATCTTGCATCTCTGCCACAGGAACATGAGTATGACCATGGGCAATGATGTCGCCCTCACGCAACGGCGGTCGCTTTGTGGTGTTGTATAGGTGACCATGAGTCAAGAACATACGCTTGCCAGACTCTAACAGAAGCCACGCATACTCCGTCATCATTGGGAAATTTAACAGCATCTGATCCACTTCACTGTCGCAGTTACCGCGCACAGAGATAATGCGCTCACTGTATTGATTCAGCAATTCTGCCACTTGTGGTGGGTTATAGCCTTCTGGTATTGGATTTCTTGGTCCGTGATTAAGCGTATCGCCCAATAAGATTAGGTGCTCTGCACCAGAGGCTAAATAAAGCTTGATGGTTTCTTCTGTGGCTGGCAAAGAACCGTGCAAGTCTGAGGCAAAAAATAGTTTCACGACATCGTCTCCTCAAAATGTATGAGGGTATTCTACGGCATTCCTATAGAAGCTCAACCACAGTAAAACCTCTAATGACCACGCAACATTTCCACCAGCATCGGAACCAGGTAGAACCACGCGACATAACCAACGCCCACTAAGACAATCATCCAGAAAATGAGGGACAAGAACTTTGACTTAGCAAGATGGTTAAGTGGATCTGGCTCTCCGCAGCCAGGACAAGTATGAGCTCGTTTTGAAATTTGTTTCTCGCACACAGGACAAGCAACTAGCGGCATGACATGACATCCTCAATTATTTCTTTAATTCTCAAAGGATAAGCCTCAGATCGAGGATATGCAATGGCACTAATACGCTAATCTTCTTAGCTAGGCAAAATGTCGCTGACCTGAGAAATTATCTTTACCAGCAGCGCGCGAACCACACTCAAAACCGTCGCTATACTTCTTCCCGAGCCATACCATTGATAACAATATTGTTATAACTCACCATGCCAATGACCTCTCCATTTTCAATGACTGGCGCGCGGCTGATACCAAAACGCTCAAACAAACGCGCACAATATTTCACATTCATATTGGGGTCGACGGTTAACGCAGGTTTGGTCATGATTTCATAGATGTTGGTGCGTTGTGGTGAACGGTTTTTTGCCAACACTTTTTTCGCTATGTCGTTCATTAAGACGATGCCATATTCATCATCGTCATCACGCTTTTTCACCACCAGCGCTTTCACTTCACTCTTCCTCGCTAGCGTGATCCCTTCGTGAACCGTAATCAACCCATCGACAATGATGTATGTTGCCGCCATTACGTCTCTGACTCTAATCAGCTCATGACTACTCATAACTCATCCTCTACCACTTTAGTTAGCTTCTCGACTTGGTGTGCGACACCGACAGCATCCTCGACATCAATCTGCACGGCAATCCCTTGACCGGATTCCTGATCGAACTCTCCAACGTCACTGATGGTTTCTAAAATGTGTCTCGACAAATGCTCCTCTACAACAAATAACAGCACATCTTTTTGCACCTCCAAGGTTAATCCAAAGAAAGTTCGTTTCTGGTTTAAACCTTGTCCTCGGGCATTGTTGATCACCGTAGCCCCCGTTGCTCCTGCATCTCTTGCTGCATCGAGCACCTTGTCGGTTTTGCTGTCTTCAACAAAGGCCAAAATCAATTTAAAGCGCATTTTCTTTTTCCTCCGCGGTTCCTTTATTCAACCACTGGGTAATCTGGGCATAGCCCATCACAGAAATCATTGGAAACAGGCTGGCAAACGCTATCAAGCCAAAGCCATCTATCATTGGGTTTCGTCCTGGTACGGTTGAAGCTAACCCCAACCCAAGCGCGGTCACTAAAGGTACGGTCACCGTCGAGGTAGTAACACCGCCTGAATCGTAAGCCAAAGGTACAATCAACTTTGGCGCATAGAAGGTTTGAATCACCACTACGATGTAACCGGCGATAATGTAGTAGTGAATAGGATCACCAACGACAATCCGATAGCTGCCTAGAGCAATACCAACTGCCACCCCCAAAGCAACGGCAACGCGCAATCCATTCACACTAATACTGCCACCAGAAACCTGGTTTGCCTTTATCGCCACTGCAATAAGAGAAGGCTCTGCGATTGTCGTACTGAAACCGATAAAGAAAGCAAAGATATACACCCAGTAGTAGTCTACCCAACTTAAGGCTTGACCGATGGATACTTTAAACTCGCGTAGAAATGCAGGGGCAGTAAGCTGCGTTGCCATGGTTTCACCCAACGGAAACAGCGCCATTTCTAACCCAAGCAAAAACAGCGACAAACCGAGGATAACGTAGGCAAATCCAAGCAGGACTTTAGGCAGGTTAGAGATGGGACGTCGTAATACTGCAAGCTGGAAGCCAAAAATAATGGTCGCAATCGGGATCACGTCACTGATAGTAGAAACAAAGGTATCGAAGAAGTGCTCAAACGAAATCATGCCACCACCATCCCGTATACCATCACAAACATCATTGGTAGCAATGAGGCAAAGGCGATCAAACCAAACCCATCAATCATAGGATTTCGCCCTTTAATCGCAGAAGCGAGCCCAACGCCAAGCGCTGTGACCAAAGGAACCGTGATGGTGGATGTCGTCACTCCTCCAGAATCATAAGCCACCCCAATGATTGATTCAGGCGCAAATCCCGTTAGTATCACAACGCCAATATAACCACCTATGATCATGTACTGAATCGGCCAGCCCTTGAGAATTCGCAACACGCCGAGCACAATCGCTACACCTACCGACAAAGCAACCGTTAGGCGTAATCCATCTGCGTACTCTTCCATAGATTGTTCTGTATTGGCAATCATGCCCCCTTCAGCCGCAACTTCTGATGCTTCCTCTGCAACAGCGGTCAAGGCTGGTTCTGCAATGGTGGTACCAAAACCCAAGCAGAACGCAAAGATCAGTAACCAGAAAACGCTGCCTTTATTAGCGAACGCTTGTGCCATATTTTCCCCAATGGGAAACAAACCAAGCTCTAATCCAAAGATAAAGAAGGTTAAACCGAGAATAACCAGAAGAAGACCAAATAGAATAGAGACGAGATTAGGCAGCGGTTCCTGAAGCACGACCAACTGAAAAAAGGTGATGACAATAACAATAGGTAGCAAGTCACGAGCACTACTGAGCAACGCTCTAAATAGAGCAACAAATGCCTCCATACTCCCTCCTATCTACTGACTGTTATTCTCCTTTAAGTTCAGCATGACACAGTTTCCCTAAGCTAAGTGTGAGCTTTGCTAAAGGCTTGATAACATTTTGTTACACTCTTTCAAATTGTGAACTTCGCATCGCTTCCCAACAAAATGCTTCTAACTCCTTAGGAACTAATAATAAAATCGACACTGCAAGTCATTGATATGATCACGCTAGGCGTATAACGACTATAATGTTTGAATAGTTTTACCATCAAAGGGATGACATGAAGATACTACTGACCGGCGGCACAGGCTTTATTGGCTCAGAGCTACTTAAGTTACTGACCACTCACCAAGTCATTTTGCTTACGCGTAACCCAGAGCAAGCAAAACAACGACTTAATCATGCCGATGTCGGTAATATTGAATATCTCGACTCCCTTGATTCACTTGAAGATCTTAATGATGTTGATGCCGTGATTAACCTCGCAGGCGAACCGATCGCAGACAAGCGCTGGAGCAAGGAGCAGAAAGAGATCATTTGTAACAGCCGTTGGAAGGTTACCGAGCGTATTGTCGCACTGATCCACGCAAGTACAGAACCACCATCGGTGTTCATCAGTGGATCTGCCGTTGGTTATTACGGCGACCAGCAAGACCATCCTTTTGATGAGTGCTTACACGTCAATAGCGAGGCGTTCGCTCACTCCGTTTGTGCTCGTTGGGAGCAGATAGCAAAACGTGCAGAATCCGAACAAACCCGAGTATGCTTGTTGCGTACTGGCGTTGTCCTTGGTCCAAATGGTGGCGCACTTGCCAAAATGATTTTGCCTTACAAACTAGGTTTAGGGGGACCATTGGGTAGCGGTAAACAATACATGCCATGGATCCATATTTTGGATATGGTTCGTGCCATTATGTACTTGCTTGAAACGCCACACGCTCATGGTGAATTCAACTTATGTGCTCCCCACCCTGTTAGCAATCGAATCTTTAGTGGCACACTGGCGAAAACGCTAAAACGTCCACATATTCTCTTCACCCCTAAATGGGTGATGAATATGGCGATGGGAGAATCCTCTTGCTTACTGTTTGATAGCATTCGCGCCAAACCGAAAAAGCTGACCGAATTGGGTTTTCAATTTAGCTACTCTCGCGTCGAACCTGCACTCAAGAACTTGCTTCAAGATCGAAGTTATTGAATCATAAGGCTCACTATACTTTCGTGAGCCCTCTAATATGAAAAAATCCATTCTTATCACCGGATGCTCCACTGGCATCGGCTACGTTTGTGCCCATGCTTTGAAAAAAGAGGGCTTCCACGTGATTGCCTCCTGCCGGCACGAACAAGATGTCGAACGCTTAACAAGCGAAGGACTAACCTGTATTCAATTGGATCTTAACGATTCTGAAAGCATCTCTTCGGGAGTCAAGCAAGCATTAACACTAGCCGACGGAAAGTTATATGCCATATTCAATAACGGGGCATATGGTCAGCCTGGCGCGCTAGAAGACTTGCCGACAGAGGCGCTCCAAGCTCAGTTTCAAACCAACTTTTTTGGCTGGCATCAGTTAGTCAGAGAAGTACTGCCACATATGCGCAAACAGGGTGAAGGAAGAATCATCCAAAATAGCTCTGTGCTTGGGTTTGCAGCCATGAAATATCGTGGTGCCTATAATGCCTCTAAGTTCGCACTCGAAGGCTGGACCGACACACTACGTTTGGAATTGATGGACACCAACATCAAAATCGCACTGATAGAGCCGGGACCTATTGAAACCCAATTTAGACACAATGCATTAAAAGCCTTCGAGCGATGGATTGATGTCGAGAACAGCCCACACAAAGCCGCTTACGAAGGTCAGAAGCAGCGTCTAGATAACGACAAGTCGAACAATAGATTTGTGCTTCCTGCAGAATCTTGCATCGAGCCAGTGCTTCATGCGCTCACAAGCGATAAACCAAAAATCCGCTACCGCATTACAACGCCAACTAAAGTATTTGCCGTGTTAAAGCGCCTATTACCAACGCGTATTCTTGATAAGATTCTGCGACAAGCAGCATAAAAACTTTTTATCACAATGTAATTTTACCGTAACAATGTGATGTCATTATGAGCATGTAGGTTAAGAAAGCCTCAATGTTCGAATCAATTTCTAAGTTAGTATCTTCATCTATCGAGCCTGAACACGATGTTGATACTCACTTTAGATTTGGTATCGCCACCCTTTCTGTTTTGTATTTACGCGAGACAATAATGACATTAAATCAGCTCAACTGGCTTAGTGTGGGTGTAGTGTTGACTGTGTTCATCCTATTTTGATACCTCACCCAGCACACAAAGATAATGTCTAACAAGACTCCCTAATTCGTGCTGGAATAGCCAAAGTTTTATAGCACTTTCGCTTGCTATCAGGATTACGCTGCTTCGGCAGCGTTTTTCCTTTCTATCGCTTGAATTTCCCAAATATCAACTCCATATCTACAATCAACGACAAGAAACAAAAAGCAAGGACACTCTGATGCAATCCCCATTTATCGTTGAGTTAACAGAACAAAATTTCCGCGAGACTCTTGAAGGGTCAATGAACACGCCAGTGTTGATCCACTTCTGGGCGAGTGCTCAACCAGAAAGTGCGCAAGTGATCCCTGAGCTACAAATGCTAACTCAACAATACAACGGTGCATTCACCCTTGCTCTATTGAACTGTGAGCAGCAACCAGCTTTAGCATCACAGTTTGGCGTACAAGTCTTACCAACTATCGCATTGTTTATGAACGGTCAAGCGGTAGATGGTATGGGTGGTCCTCAGCCGATTGATGCCATTTCAGCCATGCTGCAAAAACACCTCCCAAGCCAAGACGAAATGCAGTTAAAGCAAGCAAGCGAGTTGCTCCAACAAGGCGAACATGCTCAAGCTCTAGCTATTTTGCAAACCCTTTCAGAAGATCTGCAAAACCGCGGTGATGTAAAACTAGCGATGGCAGATTGTTTGCTAGAAACCAAACAATTTGAATTGGCACAAACGCTATTGAGTGCAATCCCACTGGAATATCAAGATAACTACTATAAGGGATTGATTGCCAAGTTAGATCTGCACCTCCAAGCAGCAGATAGCCCAGAGCTTCAACGCCTTGAACAAGAGCTAGCCGCAAACCCAGATAACTTCGAATTGGCATGTGAGCTTGCAGTTCAATACAACCAAGTTGGTCGCGATGAAGAAGCGTTGGAGCTACTTTGGAATATTTTAAAAACCAACCTCGGCGCACAAGACGGTGAAGTGAAGAAAACTTTTATGGATATCTTAAGTGCATTGGGTCAAGGCAATGCATTAGCAAGTAAATTCCGTCGTCAGTTGTACTCTATTCTCTACTAATTAAAGTACTAAGCTGCTGAATTAAAAATATAAAAAGGTCGGATTAATCCGGCCTTTATTCTGTCTATAATTTATCGAGGCTCTCATTTCTACGATTGTGTCATAAGCCTAAATGAGTAAAAATGAAACAAACATTATGCACTTAAGGGAATAGAACATGCCAATCGACTCATTGATCACCATCGGGATCTTAGTTGTACTAGCCATTATTGTCCTCGCTTCTGGGATCAAAACCGTACCACAAGGGAACAACTGGACCGTCGAACGCTTCGGACGTTATACCCACACCTTAAAGCCAGGTCTAAACCTAATCATTCCTTTCGTTGATCGCGTAGGTCAAAAAGTCAACATGATGGAACGTGTACTGGACATCCCGGCACAAGAAGTCATCTCAAAAGACAATGCGAATGTTGTTATCGATGCAGTCGGCTTTGTCCAAGTCATCGACGCAGCCAAAGCGGCGTATGAAGTCAACGATCTAGAACACGCTATCCGTAACCTAACACTAACGAACATTCGTACCGTGCTCGGCTCAATGGAATTGGATGAGATGCTTAGCCAGCGTGACATGATCAACACCAAATTGCTCTCTATCGTTGACCAAGCAACCAACCCTTGGGGCGTAAAAGTAACTCGTATCGAGATCAAAGACGTTCAACCACCAGCAGATCTAACAGCAGCAATGAACGCTCAGATGAAAGCAGAACGTAATAAGCGTGCTGAAATCCTAGAAGCTGAAGGGATACGTCAAGCAGAAATCTTACGAGCAGAAGGTCAAAAACAATCGGAAATTCTGAAAGCGGAAGGTGAAAAGCAATCGGCGATCTTACATGCGGAAGCGCGTGAGCGTGCAGCTCAAGCAGAAGCAAAAGCGACTTACATGGTATCTGAAGCAATCGCTAAAGGTGATGTTCAGGCGGTTAACTACTTTATTGCCCAAGGTTATACCGATGCACTGAAGAGTATCGGTCAAGCGGAAAATGGTAAGATCATCATGATGCCGATCGAAGCGACAGGTCTAATGGGCTCAGTCGCGGGTATTGCTGAAATGTTCAAACAAAGTAAGGACTAAGGATTGCCTATGGATTTATTTAGCCTATTAGAAAGCGTGTCATTCTGGCATTGGATTGCGCTTGGTTTAGCCTTGCTCGCTGTAGAGCTATTGGGCACAGCAGGCTATTTTCTTTGGCTAGGCATTTCCGCCCTGATCGTTGGCGCTATCCTATCTTTCTTACCAATGAGTTGGCAGATGCAGTGGCTTGCCTTTGTGGCTTTCAGTTTGGTTACCACTTGGCTATGGTGGAGAAAGCAATGGTCCAAGGATCGCAAAAGTGATCAAGCCAGAGATCTCAATCAAAAACATAAACAGCTGATAGGTAATATTGTCACGCTCGAAGAAGATTTTCACATTGGAATAAATCGTCTTAGAGTGGCAGATACAACGTGGTCAGCTGAATGCGAACACGAATTGCCGACGGGAACTCGGGTCGAAATTATCGCCGTAGACGGCATAATTTTGAAGGTTAAACCGGTTTCTCGCTGATTTGTGTCAAAATAAAAGGGTGCTCAGCATCCTTTTATTTCCTTTCCATGACTAATGCTTTTATTTCATCTACTTATTTAAATTAACCACAAAAATTAAGTAATAGAAATATTATTAATATTCTCTCCTTTATCAAAACAGATCCTCCTACTAAATTAAAATTTCAAGCACATAGATAAATATATCCCAAGATTTAAAATCTAAATTCATTTTAAAAAATAAAACACTGTTGAATTAATTTTTGATCTTTCTAGGTCTCTATACATACTTAACGCATAAGCATGGCAATTAAATGCTTATATTTTTTTAAGGTAAGTAAGAGGATGTACTATGAAGAAGTGTTTTTTGTTTTTAGCGTGCAGCGCGTTTGCGTTTTCTTCATTCGCCTATAACAACGGGAATGGAGGCACCACAAATCTAGGACCTATCGTTGAATGTGTTTTACCAAGTGGCGATGTTGCCCATCTACCTAGTGAGATGTGCCGCTTTCAAGGTGGTTCATGGGACAACTAAATCGTAGGTTAGATTAAGGAGCAGAACGCTACGCTTTAATATTTCCCACCTAAACAACGAACTCAAGTAATTAAGTGAAATTAAAAAGAAAATACATTCTAGATTACAAGGTAAATAATATGAAACTGGTAACTGGATTATTAGTCGCTATCGTTGCATTAATGCCATTGACTTCGCTAGCAAATGGCGCTTCTGGTGGTAGAACATTAGCACCGGAAATAAAGTGTGAATTGCCCAACGGCAACGTACACATGCTTCCTCCCCTATATTGCAAAATGTATGACGGAAAAGAAGTAAAATAAAAAAGGAGCCGATTGGCTCCTTTTTCTTAACTTCTAAATATTAGTGGAAGCTGTATGGGATAAGAACTTGTAGACGTAGGTCTGTCTCATCCGCGTCTGCTGCACCAGCAAACTCGTCACGCTCTAGGATAGTACCGTGTAGACGCACGGTTGTACCTTTAAGAGAACCGCTTTGTAGAGAGTAAGAAACTGTTGCGTTAACTGCGTACTCGCTCTCGTAATCCCAGTCACCAGATGCGCCGCTTGCTGCAGAGTCTGCACCAGAACCGTAGCCGAAGCCTAGGTAGTAGTTCCAGCCGTTACCTTGGTTGTAAGATAGACGGTTGTACCAAGCTAGCTCGCCAGCTTTGTTCCAGTCAGATAGAGCATCCCACCATTGTGACCAAGTACCGTTATTCATACCGTAAGTATGGATTGTACGAGGAACGAAATCTGAACGGTTGTCTGTGTCTGTGTAACGTAGTTCAGACATCCAAGACAGTTTACCGAACGATTGGTTTAGAGATAGACCAGTGTGGAAACCTAGACCATCGTATTTCACATCGTCATCAACACCGTAGAAGTCAAATGCAAGAGTAGTACGGTCACTTACTGTGTACTTCAAGTAAGCTTTGTATGACGTGTTATCAGTTTCGTCATGGTAGCTAGTTACTTGACCTGCACCCCAGTCGATACCGTTAGCATATTTAACGCCTGTCGCTTGACCAAGACCAACTTGGAAGAATAGAGCGTCAGTAATGTTACCGTTCAAACCTAGAGAGTGTAGGTAGCTCCAAGAAGTGTCTGACCATAGTGCTGGCGCGTAGTCATCTTCGTGTAGCAACCATGGTGCTGTAAATTGGTCTGCACCAAAGTAGCTTAGGTTGAAATCACCCAGCTTCGCGTTTAGTTCGAAACCACGGTAAGTACCTGGTACGAAGCTCCAAACGTTACCGATTGTGCCATTACCACCAGCTTGCAACATACCGAAGCGAGCGTTAAAGTTTTCGCCAGTCTTAAACTTCAGAGCAGCTTTGTAAACTTTAAGTTGATCACCGTCACCTGCACCCCAGTCTAGGTTAGTACAAGTAGAGATCTCGTTACATAGGTAACCGTCTGCGCCTTTCAAACTATCGTTGTATAGGTCGCCAGAGTAGTAAGCTGCTACGTCTGCACCTAACCAACCATCATGGTAGCCAGAAGTGAAGTCAATGATCGCGTTGTAAGATGAGTAGTTTAGACGGCTCCAGCGGTCGCCATTCTCACCACCAGGTTTACCTGTTGTACGAGTACGAGAACGAGTATCAACAACGAACATTGCATTAAGACTTGAGTCTTGCATAAATTCGTTAACTTTTTCTACATACTCACCACCAGCTGCACTTTCAGTAGATGCTGTAGCCGGAGCTACTGCAACCGCACCAAACATCGCAGCTGTTAACGCTGAAACCTTGAAAAATTTGTCCATGGAAAAAACTCCTAAAAATGGATATAGCTGTATTTTTCTATCTCGCCTTAAGTTGGCCGCCGAAGGAGAGAAGTAAATTCCTGAGTGAACCTCAATATTTCTAAATTGGTTCTTTTTAGTTCCTGCATACACACCGTGTATCCACGCTTCTAAGACTAACTTCGCATCTAAAAACATCCAAATGGAACTTATTTTTTTTCTAAAAAAATATGACCAACGCCAAAGTTCCATATAAGTTGTTGATCCAGATCTTATTTTTAACACCAAAGACACAAATCAAAGAAAAGGCTTTAAATATCAAACACATAATGAAAACTTATCCATTCTATTTTGAAGTCGATCGCAGAGTTTTAGTTATAAAAGAAGAATAACGTAAGGAGAGATCCTGATCACTGAAATCAGGAAAAGTGGTATTTGAACGGTTATTGAGTGACTTTTTAATTGCCAAGAAAAAGCCCCAAGCGACTGACACTTGGGGCTTTTAGGTATTTTTTATCTTTTTTTAGGAGAGTTATTTCATCAAATTGAGTAAGTCTTGCTCAGTTTGAATCTCAATTCCAAGTTCTTGAGCTTTAGCTAGCTTAGAACCGGCATTTTCTCCAGCAAACAAAATATCTGTTTTCTTCGAAACACTACCAGTTACTTTTGCGCCTAAATTCTGTAGTGCTTCTTTCGCCTCTGAACGACCTAACTGAGAAAGCGTACCGGTTAACACCACGGTTTTACCTTCCAAAGGTAATTCGACCCCTTCCTGTGGTGTGGCGATTTCTGGCCAGTGAATGCCCTGCGCCAGTAGGTCTTGTACAACCGCTTGGTTTTTCTCTTCGCTGAAGAAAGTGGTAATGTGTTTTGCTACGACCACACCAATATCTTGAACCTCAACCAACTGCTCTTCTGTTGCTTGCTCAATGATTTCAAGATTCTTGAAATGTTGTGCAAGGTTTGCAGCTGTAGCTTCACCGACCTCTCGGATACCAAGTGAGTACAAGAAACGTGGCAATGTTGTTAGTTTTGATTTCTCAAGAGCATTCACAACGTTGGTTGCCGATTTCGGTCCCATTCGTTCCAAGACTGTCAGTACGCCTGCAGAAAGCTTGAACAGGTCAGCTGGCGTTTCGACCATCTCACGATCAACCAATTGTTCAATGACCTTCTCGCCCAATCCGTCTACATCTAGCGCCTTACGAGACACAAAGTGTTTTAACGCTTCTTTACGTTGAGCCTGGCATACTAAACCACCAGTACAACGTGTAACGGCTTCACCTTCGATACGTTCAACATGAGAGCCACATACCGGACAAGCATTGGGGAATAGGATCTCGCGCGCCGTTTCTGGGCGACGTTCTTTGATAACAGAGACAACTTGCGGAATCACATCACCAGCACGACGAATCACTACTTGATCACCTACCATCACTTGTAAACGTTCAATCTCGTCTGCGTTGTGAAGAGTTGCATTACTTACCGTGACACCACCAACAAATACTGGCTCAAGCTTAGCTACTGGCGTAATGGCACCGGTACGACCAACTTGGAACTCCACATCATTTAGCGTGGTAATTTCTTCTTGCGCTGGGAATTTATACGCGATTGCCCAACGAGGAGCACGAGCAACAAAACCCAAACGCTCTTGAATTGCAATATCATCAACTTTAATGACGACGCCATCAATTTCATACGCCAAAGCTTCACGACGGTTAAGAATGTCTTGGTAGTAGGCTTTTACCTCTTCCAAGTTATCGACTCGCTTGGTTTCGGGGCACATTGGTAAGCCCCAAGATTTGATTTGTAAGAATCGCTCGTAGTGGCTGTTTGCTAACGTAGCACCTTCAACAACGCCAACACTGTAAGCATAAAAGCTCAATGGACGCGAAGCGGTAATACGTGAATCTAGTTGACGCAGACTGCCCGCCGCCGCGTTACGTGGGTTAACAAAAACTTTCTCGCCTTTTTGACGAGCGATCTCGTTAAGTTTGTCAAAACCCGCTTTTGGCATAAAGACTTCACCGCGAACTTCTAGACGTGTCGGCCAGTCTTTACCCTGCAGCTTTAATGGAATTGCGCTGATGGTACGCACATTTTCCGTGATGTTTTCACCAGTAGTACCATCACCACGTGTCGCAGCCTGAACCAAGACACCATCTTCGTACAATAGACTTACAGCCAAACCGTCAAGCTTAGGCTCACAGCAGTACTGTTTGATGGTATGACCGACAACGCGATCTTGAGCGCGTTTATGAAAACCATCCAGTTCCGTATCATCAAAAGCGTTATCCAACGATAGCATCGGCACTTCATGAGTAACTTGGCTGAACTCAGACAGTGGCTGACCTCCTACGCGTTGACTTGGAGAGTCGACGGTAACCAGTTCTGGGTGTTCGGCTTCAATATCCAATAATTCACGCATCATACGATCGTATTCTGCATCTGGAATCTCTGGGTTATCTTCCACGTAGTAACGAACCGCGTGGTAATGCAACGACTCTTTTAGCTCTTCTAGTCGCTGATGTACTGATTCAGACATATTAAAGCCCCGTGTATATTCATTAATGAGGTTGGGAATCTAAGAAAAAGGGCTCCTAACGGAGCCCTATCATTATTTGGTGTTAAGGTTATGCGTTAGCAGCATTAAACTCAACTATTTGACGTCGATATGATGCTAATCGATCAGGTGTCATCAGGTTACGTTGATCATCCAGTACGTTCCCCCCCATATCGTCCGCGACTTGCTGTGCAATACGCAGCATAAGGTTGAAGTTTTGGTCTGCTTCACCATAGCAAGGGAGAGTCATAAAGAAGGAAATACCTTTCGTTGAAAACTCTGCTGGGTCACCGTGCTCTAACGTACCCGGCTGCATCATATTTGCAACACTGAATAACACTTTACCATTGCCAGACAAGTCCACATGACGATGGAAGATATTCATTTCACCGTAAATCAAACCGTTTTGCTGAAGGCTATCGAATAGCTTAGTACCAATAAATGGCTCTTCGCCTGCACAGTGCACATTTAACACAATCACTTGCATTTCTGGCTCTGGCTTCGGCTCTTCAACCGCTACCTCTGTCATTACAGGCGCAATCTCTACTTCTGCCGATTCTGGTACAACCGTTGTTTCAAATACAGGTTCGATAATTTCTTCTTTTTCCGCGATAGTTTCGTTTTCAGCAAAAGTGTCTACTGACTCTTGTAAAACTGGCTCTACCACGTCTTCTTCTGTTTTTGTCGCAACAAAAGCTGGGATTTCTTGCTCTTCTTTATGCTCTTTCTCTTCTTTTACATCAAGAATATCATCGATCAGAGGATCAGAAGCGAATTTATTATCAAATGAATTCTCCATCCCAAAGTCTGGCTCTTTGCGATCTTTACGGATGATTTCGAAGTCGTCTTCTGGAGCAGGAGCAAAATCACGCTCTTGTTCTGGAGACTCTTTATCCTCTTGATCAACTTCCAACTTACCAAGCGGCTTGTTACCAAATTTTGCTTTGCCTTCTTTTTTGCTTGTCCACAGACCATGAAATAGCAATGCGGCGATGGCTAATGCGCCAACAACAATGAGTACGAATCGCAATTCCTGCATTATTTACTCTCAATCTACTTGTTCTACTACTCGCACATCCTTGAGCAGTAACCCAAGTGCAATAAATCCGAATGATGCTTTTACTTTACCAAAACTATATGTAGGTTTAGAACAACTTAATGCAAGAAGTTCGGTTTTTTGTTGTGATTCTTGCCACGATTCCACTTTACAAGACCCAAAATGTTAGGGCATTGAAAGAAAACCATCCACAGGTACAATGAGTTTTCACTTACACGAAACAAAATAGATATGAAGTTGAATAATCAGCCTAGAACCGGATTCGGTTACTTCCTATATGGGATTCAAATAGCACTCTCTCCGGAGATCCGTCGCTTTGTGGTTTTGCCATTACTTGCCAACGTATTACTCGTGGGTGGCGCGATTTTCTATCTATTCTCCCATCTCGATGTTTGGATCCAGAACTGGATTGGTCAGTTACCAGATTTTCTCTCTTGGCTTACCTACATATTGTGGCCAATATTGGTGTTAACTATTCTCGCCACATTCTCTTATTTCTTTAGTACATTAGCTAACTTCATCGCCGCACCATTCAATGGTTTACTCGCTGAAAAAGTCGAAGAGTCCTTAACGGGTCAAAAAGTGAATGATGATGGCATGGCTGCGGTTATAAAAGATGTCCCTCGCGTGCTAGCACGAGAATGGCGAAAATTGCTTTATGTCCTACCAAAAGCGATTGGCTTGTTTCTTCTTCTGTTGATCCCTGCACTCGGGCAAACGGTTGGACCTTTCTTGTGGTTCATCTTCACCGCTTGGATGCTTGCTATCCAGTACTGTGACTATCCGTTTGATAACCATAAAGTGTCTTTCAACGAGATGCGTTACAAATTGAAACAAAAGCAAGGGAAAGCCTATGGCTTTGGAGTGTTGGTTTCGGTGTTTACCACGATTCCAATTCTTAACCTAATTGTTATGCCTGTTGCTGTCTGCGGTGCAACTGCAATGTGGGTGAACGAATTTAAGCATCAACAATAACTCACACTTTCATTCGATACGGGGAGGTTTTAGACGCCTCCCCTTTCATTTTGCTCAATTCTCGACCAACCTCATAAGATATAACTTTTTAATCCTTTTCCCTTTTTTTGAGACCGCATATTCTTCTACTCATATTCACAATATCGTGTAATGAAGGAACATCACTATGAGCAAGATCTACGAAGACAACTCTCTTACTATTGGTAACACACCTCTTGTTCGCTTGAATAAAGTGAGCAAAGGTAAAGTTTTGGCGAAAATCGAAGCGCGTAACCCAAGCTTCAGTGTTAAGTGCCGTATTGGTGCGAACATGATTTGGGAAGCAGAAAAGGCAGGTACTCTTAAGCCGGGCGTTGAGCTAGTTGAGCCAACCAGTGGTAACACAGGTGTTGCACTTGCATTCGTAGCAGCCGCTCGCGGTTACAAGCTCACTCTGACAATGCCAGAATCAATGAGCCTTGAGCGTCGTAAGCTTCTTAAAGCGCTAGGTGCAAACCTAGAACTAACAGAAGCAGCAAAAGGTATGAAAGGCGCGATCGCTAAAGCGGAAGAAATCGTTGCAAGCAATCCAGACAAATACCTTCTTCTACAGCAGTTCAACAACCCTGCCAACCCAGAGATTCACGAGAAGACAACTGGTCCAGAAATCTGGGAAGCAACAGACGGTGAAATCGATGTATTCGTAGCAGGTGTAGGTACAGGCGGTACCATCACAGGCACAAGCCGCTACATCAAAGGTGAGAAAGGCAAAGCCATCACATCTGTTGCAGTAGAGCCAGCAGAATCACCAGTAATTGCGCAAGCGCTAGCAGGTGAAGAAATCCAACCAGCGCCTCACAAAATCCAAGGTATTGGTGCAGGTTTCATCCCTGGTAACTTAGATTTAGAACTTCTAGACCGTGTTGAGCAAGTGACTTCTGAAGAAGCGATCGAGATGGCTCGTCGCCTAATGGAAGAAGAAGGCATCCTAGCTGGCATCTCATCAGGTGCAGCAGTCGTTGCAGCAAACCGACTCGCAGAACTTCCTGAATTTGAAGGAAAAACAATCGTAACAGTTCTACCAAGCTCTGGTGAACGTTACCTAAGTACAGCGCTATTTGCTGGTATCTTTACCGAGAAAGAGAACCAACAGTAATATGTGGTCAAATCAATTTTTCGTTTAAAAAAGCCCCGTTCAGGGGCTTTTTTGTTGATCCCTGCCCCACCTTTGGTAATATCAGGGTGTTTTATTTTTAGGTTCAAAATAAAGAATCTAAACCAAAAAAGGTTTCAGTGTAATTACGCACGCAAACAGTTGCGTAATTACCAAACTTTTGACTAGTATCAGTTCTGACACGCTTTGAACTCTCCCGTGCTAGCGCACAAGGTGTAAAGCAGTTAAGCTAAAACTTAGTCACAAACTAACAAAAAAATACATTTATTGGGGTATATCACATGTACGAGAAGCAAGTAGAAATCACAGCAGAAAACGGTCTTCACACTCGTCCAGCTGCACAGTTCGTTAAAGAAGCTAAAGCATTCGACGCGGACATCACTGTGACTTCTAACGGTAAAAGCGCTAGCGCTAAGAGCCTATTCAAGCTACAAACACTAGGCCTAGTAAAAGGTACTCTAGTAACTATCTCAGCTGAAGGCCCACAAGCTCAGCAAGCAGTTGACCACCTAGTTGCTCTAATGGACCAACTACACTAATTCGGTCTCCTATTTCAGAAGCCATTTTGTGAAAGCAAAATGGCTTCGTTGGAAATAGACTCAAAACTAAGCTAAAACTATTCGTTAGCGCACCCATTATTCTCCCGTTTTATAAAGTTGACCAACTTAAGGTAAGGCTATGATTTCAGGCATCCTAGCATCTCCTGGTATTGCAATCGGTAAAGCACTACTACTTCAAGAAGATGAAATTGTCCTAAACACAAACACTATTTCTGATGATCAAGTAGAAGCAGAAGTTGCACGTTTCTTTGACGCTCGTAACAAATCTTCTGCTCAACTAGAAACTATCAAGCAAAAAGCGCTTGAAACGTTTGGCGAAGAAAAAGAAGCGATCTTTGAAGGTCACATCATGCTTCTTGAAGACGAAGAGCTAGAAGAAGAAATCCTAGCACTTATCAAAAACGACAAAATGTCTGCTGACCACGCGATCCACTCTGTGATCGAAGAGCAAGCAACGGCTCTTGAGTCTCTAGACGACGAATACCTGAAAGAACGTGCAACTGACATCCGTGATATCGGTTCTCGTTTCGTTAAGAACGCTCTAGGTATCAACATCGTTTCTCTAAGCGATATTGATCAAGAAGTTATCCTAGTAGCTTACGACCTAACGCCATCTGAAACTGCGCAGATCAACCTAGACTACGTTCTTGGTTTTGCTTGTGACATCGGTGGTCGCACTTCTCACACTTCAATCATGGCTCGCTCTCTTGAGCTTCCAGCTATCGTTGGTACTAACGACATCACTAAGCAAGTTAAGAACGGCGACATGCTGATTCTTGATGCGATGAACAACAAGATCGTTATCAACCCATCTGACGCTGAGCTAGAAGAAGCAAAAGCAGTTAAAGCTGCATTCCTTGCTGAAAAAGAAGAGCTAGCTAAGCTAAAAGACCTACACGCAGAAACAACTGACGGTCACCGCGTAGAAGTTTGCGGTAACATCGGTACTGTTAAAGACTGTGACGGTATCATCCGTAACGGTGGTGAAGGTGTTGGTCTGTACCGTACTGAATTCCTATTCATGGACCGTGACGCACTTCCAACTGAAGAAGAGCAATACCAAGCTTACAAAGAAGTTGCTGAAGCAATGAACGGTCACGCTGTGATCATCCGTACTATGGATATCGGCGGCGACAAAGATCTTCCATACATGGATCTTCCAAAAGAGATGAACCCGTTCCTAGGCTGGCGTGCAGTACGTATCAGCTTGGATCGTCGTGAAATCCTACGTGACCAACTACGTGGTATCCTACGTGCATCTGCACACGGTAAACTGCGTATCATGTTCCCAATGATCATCTCTGTTGAAGAAATCCGTGAGCTTAAGAAAGCGATCGAAGAGTACAAAGCAGAACTACGCGCTGAAGGTCATGCATTCGACGAAAACATCGAAATCGGTGTAATGGTTGAGACTCCAGCTGCAGCAGCTATCGCACACCACCTAGCGAAGGAAGTTGCTTTCTTCTCTATCGGTACAAACGACCTAACTCAGTACACACTAGCGGTTGACCGTGGTAACGAGATGATTTCTCACCTATACAACCCACTATCACCAGCTGTACTTACTGTGATTAAGCAAGTTATCGACGCTTCTCACGCTGAAGGTAAGTGGACTGGTATGTGTGGTGAGCTAGCAGGTGATGAGCGTGCAACACTTCTACTTCTAGGTATGGGTCTAGACGAGTTCTCAATGAGCGGCATCTCTATCCCTAAAGTGAAGAAAGTTATCCGTAACTCTAACTTCGCAGAAGTGAAAGCAATGGCTGAAGAAGCACTTTCTCTACCAACAGCAGCGGAAATCGAAGCAGTTGTAGAAAAGTTCATTGCAGAGAAAACTCAATAATCAACTAATTCCAATGAGATAGGCGGTTAAAAAAAGTCGTCTATCTCGAAAGATTGGTATACTATAATTCGACAGAATTAAATAAAACGTTAGGAGCATGACACAATGGGTCTGTTTGACAAACTTAAGAAGCTAGTATCTGACGACAGCGCTGACGCAGGTGCAATCGAAATCATCGCACCACTTTCTGGTGAGATCGTGAACATTGAAGATGTGCCAGATGTTGTTTTCGCTGAGAAAATCGTTGGTGATGGTATTGCTATCAAACCTGCTGGTAACAAAATGGTAGCTCCTGTAAACGGTACTATCGGTAAGATCTTCGAAACGAACCACGCGTTCTCTATCGAGTCTGACGACGGTGTTGAGCTTTTCGTTCACTTCGGTATCGATACTGTTGAACTTAAAGGCGAAGGCTTCAAGCGTATCGCTGAAGAAGGTCAAACTGTTAAAGCTGGCGACACTGTAATTGAATTCGACCTAGCTCTTCTAGAAGAGAAAGCGAAATCAACGCTAACTCCAGTTGTTATCTCTAACATGGACGAAATCAAAGAGCTAAACAAGCTTTCTGGTTCTGTTACTGTTGGTGAAACTCCAGTTCTACGTGTAACTAAGTAATTTTTACTTAGCTGAACACGAAAAAAACGCTGCCATTGGCAGCGTTTTTTATTACCTGAAACTTTTGTTCCTGAGCGATATTCATCGCTGTAACCCGTTCAACTGAGCAAGCCAAGTGCCGAGCCCGGTCTCTGCTTCGCTTGGGCTAATAATGCGGTAGTCGCATCTTGCAGCACTTGTGACCGCACCATCTCCGTCGACTCACGAGCAAAATCCGTATCTCGTATCCGCCCTTTTGATTCGGTCACACTCCGGTTCACCGTGTTAAGGTTATCCATCGTGCCGCTAACCCGGTTTTGGAAGCCACCTATTTCACTTCGATGCGAATCAACATACTTAATTGCCGCATCAATCACTCCAATCGAAAGCTGCGCCCCGCCAACAGTCGACATATCGATGTCGTCCATTGTGACTAAACCACCAGCACTAACATCAAGCTCATCCGTTAAACTGCCCTCTAACGTTACACCTTCAGGTGCATTCAGCGTCGAGGCAAAGAATTGCAGTTCATTGTTTTCAGTCACTGAGGCACTCACTATCGATTGCTGCGCATTGATATAAGTAGCAACCTGTTCAATGCGATCTCCTAGCTTGAGCCCAATAGATTCTGTTTGGGTTTGCCCTTTACTGTCTTGGTATTCAAATTTAAGGGTTTGATTATCTTTAGTGACTCGCCAATCTTTATCGACCGCATCACCAACATAATGCTGCCCTCCCATCTCCGGGATGTGACTGCGCATATTCCGCAGCGTCAAAGAGATTGAGTTAGCATTCGCTCCAATATGGAAGCTTTGTGAACCGTAAGATCCATCAAACAGGTTTTTATCTGCAAATGTTGTCGTGATCGCGACACGATCAAGCTCATCTTGCAGCGCTACGACCTCGTATTGAATACTTTGCCGATCACTTGAGTCATTACTGCCGTTTGCCGCTTGAAGCCCCAGAGAGCGCAAGCGTTGCAATATATCACTACTCTCATGCAAAGCGCCTTCTGCGGTTTGTGCCACCGAATACGCGTCGTGCGCATTTCTCAAGGCGACATCAAGCCCTCTTGTTTGAACATTAAGAGTATTGGAGATTTGCAGACCTGCAGCGTCATCACTAGCGGAGTTAATCCGATAACCCGAGGTGAGGTTTCGCTGAGACTCTATGTTTTGCTCAGCCGCATGACTGAGGTGTCGCTGCGTCATCATCGCAGTGACATTGGTATTTAAAGAGACCATCTAATCGATACAAACTCCTTGTCACCTATCCTATTCGGTGTCCCTAATGCGTGATTCGAATATGCAAAAAGCCAGGGATGAACCTGGCTTTTGTATCGCGTCGTATTAGGTT
>NZ_JAPPTO010000079.1:0-1214 GCF_027587135.1 Vibrio sp. MM46 | reverse complement strand
AAGTAACTTTGAGAGAACTACTTGGTTTTCCGAGACGTCGGAAACCGCTACATCGGAAAATCAATTGGAGAAATCACCATGGCAGTGAATGTAAACACTAACGTATCAGCGATGACCGCTCAGCGTTACCTAAACAACGCAAACTCAGCACAACAAACTTCAATGGAACGTTTGTCTTCAGGTTTCAAAATCAACAGCGCGAAAGATGACGCTGCGGGTCTTCAAATCTCGAACCGCTTGAACGTACAAAGCCGTGGCTTGGATGTGGCTGTTCGTAACGCGAACGACGGTATCTCGATTGCACAAACAGCAGAAGGTGCAATGAACGAGACAACCAACATCCTACAACGTATGCGTGACCTATCTCTTCAATCAGCGAACGGCTCTAACTCAAAATCTGAGCGTGTTGCGATTCAAGAAGAAGTAACGGCACTAAACGACGAACTAAACCGTATCGCTGAAACAACATCATTCGGTGGTAACCGTCTACTTAACGGTACTTACGGTACTCAGTCTTTCCAAATTGGTGCGGACAACGGTGAAGCCGTGATGCTAAACCTAAAAGACATGCGCTCTGACAACCAAATGATGGGCGGCGTGAGCTACCAAGCTGAAAAAGGCAAAGACAAAGACTGGGGTATTGAAGCGGGCAAAAACGACCTAAAAATCAGTCTGACAGACAGCTTCGGTAAAGAGCAAGAAATCAACATCAGCGCAAAAGCGGGTGACGATATCGAAGAGCTTGCGACTTACATCAACGGTCAAACAGACCTAGTGAAAGCGTCAGTAGACCAAGACGGCAAACTGCAAGTTTTCGCTGGTAACAACAAAGTAGAAGGCGAAGTGGAGTTTTCTGGCGGTCTTTCTGGTGAGTTAGGTCTAAGCGATGGTAAGAAAGTAACGGTTGATACCATCGATGTAACATCAGTAGGTGGCGCACAAGAATCTGTCGCTATCATTGATGCGGCGTTGAAATACGTAGATAGCCACCGTGCAGAGCTAGGTGCTTTCCAAAACCGTTTCAACCACGCAATCAGCAACTTGGACAACATCAACGAGAACGTGAACGCGTCGAAGAGCCGTATTAAAGATACCGACTTCGCGAAAGAAACGACTCAAATGACTAAGTCACAAATTCTATCGCAAGCGTCAAGCTCAATCCTTGCGCAAGCGAAACAAGCGCCTAACTCAGCGCTAAGCCTACTAGGTTAATT
>NZ_JAPPTO010000078.1:0-1261 GCF_027587135.1 Vibrio sp. MM46 | reverse complement strand
AGAGATGTTTTGAATGTCGTTCTTGTGATTGACGTTGATAATATCAATCTGTCCTTTGGTTTGGTCTCGTATCAGAAATGAGTTTTCAATCGAGGTGCTGATGATGGTGGTGTTTAAATTCTCTCCTTGATGGAAGTGAGTTAATTGTTTGGATTTTGTACCTAGCGTTCGTGGATTAATGTCTAGTGTGTTGTCTCTATTTCCTTGCGAGTCCAAATAAGTCACTTCAATGGCTTTAGTTTCACCTTGCTTATTATGGATGTTGGTTAGCATGGCAGGATGAAAACATTTATCTTCGGATGAATACACTGCAGGGTGGTATTTCACGTTATTGTTTTCGATATTACTAATGCCAAGGCTGTTTAAGTACCTTTGTGCTAGGGTGCCATTTATTGGCAAGCTTTCACTGATGTATTCCTTGGCTCTTTCTTCAAACTTTGCAATATGCCTTGGGGTAGTGGTGAGTAATTTTTCGTGATTACTGTTTTCCTCCAATTGGTATTTTTCTGGCTCGTTTATCATATTGTGAGCTAGGTTCATGGCATCTTTGTAACTGATGTCCTTATGACTCATGATAAGGTTAATTAAAGCGCCTTTTTCGCCCGTTGTGTAATCTTTAAAATAACCACGATATTCTCCGGTTAAGCTCACTTTAATCGCAGACTTACCAATGCCGAAGGCTAAGTAATCCCGGTCTGATTTGGATTGATTAGGCTTGCCTAATAATTGGGTGGCAAGGCTTTCAGTGTATTTGGGTAGTTGCGTATTGATGTGCTCCCTAAATTTGTTGTAGTCAAAGTCACCGCTTTTATTTTGGAACCGGATGTCCTCATGAGGCAGGGCATTACGGTTAAAGTAAGTGGTGTCTTTGGGTGGTATTTGGTTGAGGGTTTCTATTGCGCTGGCTTTGTGGCTCTCTTTGGATAACCAACTTTTGACCAGTTGTTGGGTGTTATCGGTATAAAGCCTGATGTGCTGGCTAGCACGGGTGACATCGATGCCTGCACGTCTTAGGTTGGTCAGTGCGCCTTTACTCTGAATAGCGGTAATGACGTGGGGGTAGGTGGCCCCTTGCGCCATGTCCGCGGTTCGGCTATACGCATAATCCCAATGCCCGTCTTTGAGCTCGTTAGGGTTAATCGTGAGTGTCTCTCCCGTTTTCGATTGCGCAATGATGCTGTCTGAGCTTGCTTGCGTGATGCGGTACTCCACGTTGGCTTTGATGCCACGCTCTTTATCGGTAAAGCGAGTGACAATCTTG
>NZ_JAPPTO010000077.1:0-1261 GCF_027587135.1 Vibrio sp. MM46 | reverse complement strand
TAAGATTGTCACTCGTTTTACCGATAAAGAGCGTGGCATCAAAGCCAACGTAGAGTACCGCATCACGCAAGCAAGCTCAGACAGCGTCATTGCGCAATCGAAAACGGGAGAGACACTCACCATAAACCCTAACGAGCTTAAAGACGGGCATTGGGATTACGCGTACAGCCGAACCGCGGACATGGCGCAAGGGGCGACCTACCCCCACGTCATTACCGCTATTCAAAGCAAAGGCGCACTGACCAACCTAAGACGTGCAGGCATCGATGTCACCCGTGCTAGTCAGCACATCAGGCTTTATACCGATAACACCCAGCAACTGGTCAAAAGTTGGTTATCCAAAGAGAGCCACAAAGCCAGCGCAATAGAAACCCTCAACCAAATGCCACCCAAAGACACCACTTACTTTAACCGTAATGCTCTGCCTCATGAGGACGTTCGGTTCCAAAATAAAAGCGGAGACTTTGACTACAACAAATTTAGGGAGCACATCAACACACAACTACCAAAATACACTGAAAGCCTTGCTACCCAATTATTAGGCAAGCCTAATCAATCCAAATCAGACCGGGATTACTTAACCTTTGGTATTGGTAAGTCTGCGATTAAAGTCACCTTAACCGGAGAATATCGAGGTTATTTTAAAGATTACACAACGGGCGAAAAAGGCGCTTTAATTAACCTTATCATGAGCCATAAGGATATCAGTTACAAAGACGCCATGAACCTAGCTCACAATATGATAAACGAGCCAGAAAAACACCAACTGGAGGAAAACAGTAAACACGAAAAATTACTCAACACCACCCCAAGGCATATTGCAAAGTTTGAAGAAAGAGCCAAGGAATACATCAGTGAAAGCTTGCCAATAAATGGCACCCTAGCACAAAGATACTTAAACAGCCTTGGTATTAGTAACATCGAAAACAGTAATGTGAAATATCACCCTGCGGTGTATTCATCCGAAGATAAAACTTTCCACCCTGCCATGATAACCAACATCCATAATAAGCAAGGTGAAACCAAAGCTATTGAAGTGACCTATTTAGACTCGCAAGGAAATAGAGACAACACGCTAGACATTAATCCGCGAACGCTAGGTACAAAATCCAAGCAATTAACCCACTTCCATCAAGGAGAGAATTTAAATACCACCATCATCAGTACCTCGATTGAAAACTCCTTTTTAATTCGAGACCAAACCCAAGGACAGATTGATATTATCAACGTCAATCACAAGAACGACATTCAAAACCTTTCC
>NZ_JAPPTO010000076.1:0-1291 GCF_027587135.1 Vibrio sp. MM46 | reverse complement strand
TTCGCCAGTCGACAAAGAATAAACCTCTGTGTTGCTCGCAATAACCGTTTGGTTGTTGTAAGTCACAACATCACCACGTTGATAATCGCTTGGTAACACGTCTCCCAAAGTAATAATTTTGCCATTTTCAGCACCAATCACCACATTAGTCATCGAAGCCAAATCATAAGCGCTATTGTGGTCAGCTTGGTTCGGCGTACCATCAGAGATAAAGTATGTGACGTTATTTGCATCACTATCTTTACCTGCAAACCAATCTAGCACTGAATCAAATGCAGCTTCATAGTTTGTTCCACCGCTACCATCATCTCTATTGTTTTCGAATGCAGTTGTGATTTTCGTTGAAGCTTCTGGGTCGCTCAAATCAACTTCCAACAACAGCTTATCATCCGCTGCAAACGTCGTTAACAATACATTTACTTTACCTGAAGAAGAACTGCCAGCACTATTGATAAGGCTATCAAGAACCTTTTTGAACTCAGCCTCTGCTTTACCTACGTCATACCCCATACTGCCTGAAGTATCTAGAACAAAAGCAATGTTGTAATCCTCGCCCTCAACAATCTGCAGACCTTGGACATCACCAACAATAATGTCGTCATCAGCTGTACCGGTAATGTCGTTATCACCGTGTGTACCAATAACGTATTTGTAACCACGAACCACGTCCAACGAATCGGTGTCTGTCGCTGTCGGGTTCACACCGTCAGATACCGACGCTGTGACACTCAGACTATTCAAATCTAGCTGGTCGTTATTAACCGCTTCGACACCTTTATCGGTCAACTTAACTTGGTCACCATCGAGGACGAAGTAACCATCGGTGTTGTTTTCTAGCTGAACGGTAAGCTCATCTGCTGGCGTATCTGTATCAGCAACAACGAGTGTTGCCACTACGGTATCGGTAGATACCGCATCTTCAGTCACGCTATCAACCGCTGTGACGTCGATAGTCGGTGCGTCATTTGCGCGTACCACATCAAGAGAATCCGTGTCTGTCGCTTTCGGATTCACGCCGTCTGATACCGAAGCAGTGACAGACAAGGTAGTTAGGTCAAGCTGGTCATTATTAACCGCTTCGACACCTTTATCGGTCAACTTAACTTGGTCACCATCGAGCACGAAATAGCCATCTGTGTTGTTTTCTAGCTGAACGGTAAGCTCATCTGCTGGTGTATCTGTATCAGCAACAACAAGTGTTGCCACTACTGTATCGGTGCTCACCGCGTCTTCAGTCACGCTATCAACCGCGGTAACGTCGATAGTCGGTGCGTCGTTTACGCGAACCACG
>NZ_JAPPTO010000075.1:0-1321 GCF_027587135.1 Vibrio sp. MM46 | reverse complement strand
AATAGAACTATTGTCATAACAGGGTGCTTCCTTATGCAACGCAAATTGCCGCTGGCAGCAAAGCTGAGCGGTAGTCAGAATGAGAGGCGGAATTAAAAAGCCTTGCTGCAGCAAGGCTTGTGGCGGTCTAGTGATTAGCGGTTATTGTAAGGCTCTAAGGTATAGCCTCTGTGTTGGGTGCGTTGGATAAGCTTTTGCGCCGTTTTGTGGGATAGAACAAGGTGGCGCCAGTCATTGCCAACGAGCATATCGAGAACAAAAAGAGAGTCAGAGTTGTTTTCGGGTGAATTTGAGTTGTGTGAATGGGTGTTTTTTAACGGTGTGGTGTGTCGGTGTTTATGCTGGGTTCTTGGTTTCATGAGCGGTCTCCATGTTTAGGAAAAATCGCACGAGAAAAGAAAGAAAAGCGGCGTGGTTATGAGCGCCGCTAGCTAAAGAAATCAAAAGGCATGCGCCCTTTAAAGATAAGCTTAATAATTACACTGGAAGCATGTGAGCAAATGTCGTATCAATCATTGCGTCGGGAGACTGCATAATTGATGCCCTGATGATAATCATTATCATTTGCATGTCAACACTATTCTTCATTCCAGAGTTTATTAAAGGCTTGCTCTTCTAAAATATCTTCAATCCGCCTTCTCGTTTCAGCTTGTTTTCGTTCCTGCTCTGCATTGTTACGTTTGGTGTACTTAGGTAGATGGAAGGATTCTTTTATGAGTTCATCATCTTGCATTAATCATCCTCCAATAGTGAAACGGTGAGCGTGATTGATGTGCCTGGTTCGGGGGCTTCAATATCGATAAACGCAACATAGCCTTGCCAAATACCATTAATCTTTTCAAGGTGTTGTAAAGATGTGTCTAGCTGCCAATTATAGAAAGCGTCATCAACTTGTTTGTAAGGCAGTTCGCATTCAGGTGCATTTTTTACCACAAAGTCAGCAAAGTCGAATTCGCCTTCAAAGGCACAGCCGCCACTTGGGTATTTTCTAATAAATTCAACCTCTAGAGTAAGGTTTGACACTAGTTTGTTCCTTATTAGTATTCGTTTGGGTGTTCAAACTTGCTGGTAAGCTTGAGAATAATGCCAACGCAAGTAAAGGCATTACTTGCAACCAACCCTTGCCCTTCTTGAATGACAATCTCTTGATAGCCACCATCGGATATGGGGTTATAGAAAGTCTGTTAAGAAAAAAAACGTTTTAAAAATGATAAAAAATAATTGACTTTTTTAGGCTTTTTCTTTGATGCTGTTTGAACAGCAACTTCAGCAACTTCAGCAACTTCAGCAACTTCAGCAACTTCAGCAACTTCAGCAACTT
>NZ_JAPPTO010000074.1:0-1360 GCF_027587135.1 Vibrio sp. MM46 | reverse complement strand
CGGGTCAAAGAGGGGGACCTTCGGGCCTCTCGCGTCAGGATATGCCTAGGTGGGATTAGCTAGTTGGTGAGGTAATGGCTCACCAAGGCGACGATCCCTAGCTGGTCTGAGAGGATGATCAGCCACACTGGAACTGAGACACGGTCCAGACTCCTACGGGAGGCAGCAGTGGGGAATATTGCACAATGGGCGCAAGCCTGATGCAGCCATGCCGCGTGTGTGAAGAAGGCCTTCGGGTTGTAAAGCACTTTCAGTCGTGAGGAAGGTAGTGTAGTTAATAGCTGCATTATTTGACGTTAGCGACAGAAGAAGCACCGGCTAACTCCGTGCCAGCAGCCGCGGTAATACGGAGGGTGCGAGCGTTAATCGGAATTACTGGGCGTAAAGCGCATGCAGGTGGTTTGTTAAGTCAGATGTGAAAGCCCGGGGCTCAACCTCGGAATAGCATTTGAAACTGGCAGACTAGAGTACTGTAGAGGGGGGTAGAATTTCAGGTGTAGCGGTGAAATGCGTAGAGATCTGAAGGAATACCGGTGGCGAAGGCGGCCCCCTGGACAGATACTGACACTCAGATGCGAAAGCGTGGGGAGCAAACAGGATTAGATACCCTGGTAGTCCACGCCGTAAACGATGTCTACTTGGAGGTTGTGGCCTTGAGCCGTGGCTTTCGGAGCTAACGCGTTAAGTAGACCGCCTGGGGAGTACGGTCGCAAGATTAAAACTCAAATGAATTGACGGGGGCCCGCACAAGCGGTGGAGCATGTGGTTTAATTCGATGCAACGCGAAGAACCTTACCTACTCTTGACATCCAGAGAACTTTCCAGAGATGGATTGGTGCCTTCGGGAACTCTGAGACAGGTGCTGCATGGCTGTCGTCAGCTCGTGTTGTGAAATGTTGGGTTAAGTCCCGCAACGAGCGCAACCCTTATCCTTGTTTGCCAGCACTTCGGGTGGGAACTCCAGGGAGACTGCCGGTGATAAACCGGAGGAAGGTGGGGACGACGTCAAGTCATCATGGCCCTTACGAGTAGGGCTACACACGTGCTACAATGGCGCATACAGAGGGCAGCCAACTTGCGAGAGTGAGCGAATCCCAAAAAGTGCGTCGTAGTCCGGATCGGAGTCTGCAACTCGACTCCGTGAAGTCGGAATCGCTAGTAATCGTGGATCAGAATGCCACGGTGAATACGTTCCCGGGCCTTGTACACACCGCCCGTCACACCATGGGAGTGGGCTGCAAAAGAAGTAGGTAGTTTAACCTTCGGGAGGACGCTTACCACTTTGTGGTTCATGACTGGGGTGAAGTCGTAACAAGGTAGCGCTAGGGGAACCTGGCGCTGGATCACCTCCTTATACGAT
>NZ_JAPPTO010000073.1:0-1429 GCF_027587135.1 Vibrio sp. MM46 | reverse complement strand
AAACCCGCGAGAGTGGGTGTTTTCAAAGACGTGCTCTATAGGGTCGTAGTCTCGATACGGCAGTTCATGGTGAAGGTGGTTTTGGGCGCGTCTTGCCTCTTGGAGCAAGGCAGATAAACCGCTACTTGAGGTGGAAAGCATAAGGGGTCCTTTTTCAGTTACCAAAACAGAGACAGTGGCCAGCTGACGCTTTGCATTGCGCTGTCGCTGGTCTGTATATCGATAGCGAGCTTTGGTTGATTTTGCTGGCGTAAGCACTCATACACGCTGATAGGTGGTGTTGGCGGTGGTATGGAGAGCGAGTCTGTTTTCAGCGTTGATGGTTCTAGGCAGTGTTGCACGGCTTGGGTGATGGCTGGCTCTGCTTGAGCTGGTTGAGAGGCGATATAGTTTGCAATGACGTAGTCTCTGGCATCAAAATGTGAGGCAACAAACTGCGCTACTTGGGCTAAAGTGCTGCTCAGTAATACACCCCATAACACCAATAATGCCATGAATGCTTTTTTTAGTGTTCGTCTCATGGTTAATCCTTCCAAATAGCGCGTGCTGGTCGTCCTGACCAATGACTTTCATCTAAGACGAAGTAGACGTCCATGGTGTCGATATAATGGTTATCTTTATCGATAAAGGGGAAGATGGTGAGCTTTTTGACCTCTTCTTGACTTCGCTGTGGCTCTCCATCTCGGTTTCGCCTTGGCAGTAGGGTGAACGCGCTCGGTGGCGTCGTTCTTGTATGGCTGCTTATCGTGGCGTTATCACCGGTATAGCCGTACAAGTTGTCTCGAACCTCGTTCATGGTGACACAGCCAGAAACGCCGCCGACTTTGTCGCAGCTGTATTCACTGTCAAAACCTGCGCTGCAGCCAGTTAGCGTGAATAATGCAAAAGATAAGTAAGATAAAAGTTTCAATCTCATGATGGTTACTCCTCACGCCCAAAGCCCACGCTGTTTAACCCTTGTTGGGTGAGTTTTTGCGCTAATGGGTTGATTGGGGCAGTTTGGTTGACTTGGGGCAGGGTTGGCGCATTGGTGATGACATCGAGGATCTGATTGGTGCTGGAGACTTGTTCACGCTGCTCGTTAATACGCGTCTCGTACTCCTCGGCAAGAAGCGGATCGAGCGGAAAGCCTTCTAAAAAGACAATGTTCACTACGGCGCCGGGATTCACTTCGACAATCGGGTGGTAAAGCTCAGCCAGCTTGATGTAGTAGTCAGCCAGTTTGCTGCCTACGCTTTCTGTTGCGCCGCCAAGTAGGCTTAACCCTATTTTGTCGGTGTTAACACTGGTGCTTGGTCCCAGAGCGGTCGGAGTGGTGGTTTGAGCCAGTGCTTTACCTGTATCTCCCACACCTTGCAAAATGCCCGCAATACCGGCCATTTGAACGATTTTACCGTTTTTCAAAATGGTGGTGCCGCGGATACCATTT
>NZ_JAPPTO010000072.1:0-1447 GCF_027587135.1 Vibrio sp. MM46 | reverse complement strand
CAATGGTATCCGCGGCACCACCATTTTGAAAAACGGTAAAATCGTTCAAATGGCCGGTATTGCGGCCATTTTGCAAGGTGTGGGGGATGCAGGTAAAGCACTGGCTCAAACCACCACTCCTACGGCTCTGGGACCAAGCTCCAGTGTAGACCCCGATAAAATCGGGTTAAGCCTACTTGGCGGCGCAACAGAAGGCGTAGGTAGCAAACTGGCTGACTACTACATCAAGCTGGCTGAGCTTTACCACCCGATTGTAGAAGTGAATCCCGGCGCCGTAGTGAACATTGTCTTTTTAGAAGGCTTTCCGCTCGATCCGCTTCTTGCCGAGGAGTACGAGACACGTATTAACGAGCAGCGAGAACAAGTCTCCAGCACCAATCAGATACTCGATGTCATCACCAATGCGCCAACCCTGCCCCAAGTCAACCAAACTACCCCAATCAACCCATTAGCGCAAAAACTCACCCAACAAGGGTTAAACAGCGTGGGCTTTGGGCGTGAGGAATAATCAAAATGAAACGACAATTTTTGTTTTCTCTTTCGTTACTTTTCGCTCTAACTGGCTGCAGCGCTGGTTTTGACAGTGAATACAGCTGCGACAAAGTTGGCGGCGTTTCTGGCTGTGTCACCATGAACGAGGTACGAGACAACTTGTACGGTTACACCGGTGATAATGCCACGATAAGCAGCCATACAAGAACCACACCACCGAGCGCGTTCACCCTACTGCCAAGGCGAAACCGAGATGGAGAGCCACAGCGAAGCCAAGAAGAGGTCAAAAAGCTCACCATCTTCCCTTTTATCGATAAAGATAACCATTATATCGACACCATGGATGTCTACTTCGTCTTAGATGAAAGTCACTGGTCAGGACGACCAGCACGTGCTATTTGGAAGGATTAATTAGGAGAATTTCCATGTCATTAAATATTCGAATTCTTATCGTCCTTTGTTTAACCCTTTTGGTGATGTTATTTGTTGCCATCGCAGCTCAGGTAGCGCAATACCTCACCAGTACGCAAGCCGCGCGGGAGCACGCCTTAGTCGTCTACCTTGAACACGCCGCACTATCTGACCAAGCGCGCATTCAAACCCAACAGGCAATAGAGCTCTGTGAGCTTGGACTACCAATCAACGCAGAAGTAAAAACAACCCAAATACCAACGGACGTACCAGTGGGGCTCTACGAGTGCCTCAATAAACGAGGCTTTCAGGATGTCTCTGCCGTCATAAAGCGCTCAGATGAGGCAATGTTTCAGGTCGCCTGGCCACTGTCTCTGTTTTGGTAACTGAAAAAGGACCCCTTATGTTTGCCACCTCAACTAGCGGTCTATCTGCCTTATTCCAAGAGGCAAAACGCGCCCAAAACCACCTTCACCATGAACTGCCGTATCGAGACTACGACCCTATAGAGCACGTCTTTGAAAACACCCACTCGCGCGGATTC
>NZ_JAPPTO010000071.1:0-1531 GCF_027587135.1 Vibrio sp. MM46 | reverse complement strand
CTTTGCGAATCGATAAGTTGATTGCGGTTATTGAGCGCTTCAATGGCTTTATCGGCAAGCCCAGCAGTAAAGCGTTTGGCGTTATCGATATCACGAGTGATGAGGGTGATATCATCTTGACTGTTGTTGGTATTGGCTAGTGATTGGCTGGCAATGCTCAACATGTTGGTGAGATATTGATTAAGCAGCTCTACTGCTATCATGCGTGAGTAACTGCTGGTATCCGGCGTTTGATTGGCGGACAGGTCATCAATAAAGAACTTTAATATTGGTGTTTGAGTGAGCTCTAAAAAGCTCTTTTGCTTATCCGTGAGTTTTTGGTCAGTACCAATGCTTCGCAGTATTGAATCCAGCTGTTTGCGTATCTGGCTTTGAATGCCATTGGCTTCACTAATGGATAAGTTGTTGCGTTTGCTGATGCTAATGCACGCTTTGGGGCTTGTGCTTTTGCATTGGTAAATATCGGCTTTGCCCCCTTCTAGAAGCACGTTGACCAGATTATTGTTGTCGGTCAAAAGGCTTGGGTAGTAGCGAGGGTTGCCGTTAGCGTCGTACACATAAGTCCCTGACAGGCTCATCATAAATTGTGCGAGGTTTTTATCTGCAGATAAAAACGCGTTATTGGTAATCGCAGACCACACCACATTGTGATTCGTTTGGGTGATGTCTTTCAGTGCCGGGTCATTTTTGGCGTTGGCTAATTGACCTGCGGCTTTGCCTCCTGCGCCACATTCATGTTGGGCTTGTACCCAATCCGAGAACGCATTGTTTTGAGTGCCGAGTGTCGCACAGACGTGCTTTTTGGTAGCTGGCGCGGTAAAAGCGGCTAGCCCACCGATGGCGGCTTGCGCCGCTTCACAAGAGTTCACTGACTGGTTTAAGTATTTGTCGGCAATCGCTTGCAGATTATCGAGGTTTTGCTTGAGCTGCGGAGCCCAAGTTTGCAAAGCCAGATTGGTGATGAAGGGTGGGGCGTTGTGGATAATTGCTTTGCCCACTCTCACCAGTTGGTCTGAGCTGATATGAGAAAATCCCCCCATAAACATATCGATGCCTGAGCATCCCGCACTGATAGAGGGCACGGTGACGCTGACCAGTTGCGCATCAATGATTTTATTGCGCACAAACAAGCTGCCTCCAGTGTAGTAGTTGGCAGACTGACCTTGATAGGCGGTCGGGTTCGAGACATTGGCGTTGTACCCTGAACGGTCAAAAAAGCGGGCCAGTGAGTTATTAGTATCGGCATGGCTCATACTAGGTAACGTGATGAGTAATAAAGGAATAAGCCGCTTATGCACCGAAATGGTGGATAAGTGGTGAGTAAGTGAGCGCATCATTGCAACGCCTCCTGTACCCGTGGGTCATTGAGCGCGTTTTGAATGCTCTGAGCTAATGTGCTTTCTGGTACGTCACCAATGCTCAGGCGGGAAAACTTACGGCTATTCACATTCATTAAGAAGGTGGCGGGCATGACGGCTTTGCCATTGTTTGGGAAAAAAGTGCTGCCTATTTCAGGGGTGACAGGAATAGG
>NZ_JAPPTO010000070.1:0-1761 GCF_027587135.1 Vibrio sp. MM46 | reverse complement strand
CCCATATTCATCGGTGTAGATTTCTTCACCCGCAGGGCCAACTACAACCGCAGTTTGAGGACCATCAACTACAGGTGACGCCATTTTAGGTGCACGGAATGTCACGTCTCGTGGTAAGCAGACAAACTGATTGTGATAAGTTGTAGGCTCATCGCTCGATTCTTCTTCGTGCACACGAGGGTTAAAGCCAGTGTGCATCACCGTCAACATGAGGTAATCACGGTTGATGTTTGAACGAGGGTGCTGGCTGATATCGAAGCTATAACCTGAGGTAAGACGCATGATATCGCTCGCAGCTTCAATCTGATGGCTGTCCACCGTGTATTCGGACATCCACTCCGATACTCGCTGCTGCCCTAAGTCTGGTGAAGTATAACGGCCAAGATAGTCGTAGCGCTGCAAATCAAAGTTCGGGCCTTCATCGGCGTTTGTATCTTGCGGAATTTTTGGCGTGAGATAGTTGTAATCGCCGTAGCTCACTAACCCAGTACGAGTTCGGTGGATTTGCTCAAGGTCGAAGATATGCTCTCTATCTGGCGTGCCCCCACCTTGAGTGTGATAAATCACTGGTCCTAGGTAAGAAGCATTGATAGGCGAACTGATAAGCTCTGGTATCGCATCGTTGCTATCGACAATGACCATGGAATGTCCAGCGTCGCTATGTTCGAAATAATACCAAAGCCCATGTTCTGCCATTAATCGCTGTACAAAATGCTGGTCGTTCTCACGGTATTGAAGAACATACTCTTTCGCTTCGTATTGCGCTGATAGTTCAAAGCGGTAATCGCTCATGCCTGCATCATCAAAGACCTGACGAATGATGTCGGGAGCCGCTTGCATCTGAAAGATGCGACAGTCCTGACGCTGAGTGAGGAACCAGAGGTGTGGAACCAAGGTAATATGATAACGCGAGAAGCGGCGGCCAGAGCCTAAGTAACGAAGTTCAGAGATACTGCCGTTAAACTGGCGAGCCGTTCCCACCCCTTGACCAAACAGGCTCAGAACACCCATTTTTCGACTTAACATATCAAATGTAATGGCATCATCATCGGACAACACCGTCAGGTTCATTTCAAAGGGGGAAGAGACTGTCTCTGTTATTCGAAAGCTTTCGACTTTAAATGCACCGGAGAAACCAGAAACATCAAAGGTGAAATTTACATCATTAACCATACTATTCGGCTCTTATGACAACGAGGAAATGAGCGGAAAAGGGTTCACCGCCACACGTTAAATAGTCGAACTGTATCAAGCTCCATGACACTCATCACCGTGGTGATTTAACGGAAAATGTGAGCATTCAATAGTGCATTTGGTTGAGTACGTAGAGAGATCAAATGTTCCAATCTGAAAGTTCACACTTTGCATAGTGATATGAGCGGATTTAGGCCATCTCTAACAGTTCAGTTTTGTGACGTTAGTAGGCAAAAATATTTGAGAGTGACACGATATTTTAAGGAAGTTGCCCTAGAAGAAGATAAAAATTGGAGCCCGTAACGAATTGTTTTATGGATTAATGCTCATCATGATTTGCCTGCCAGCTAAACTATGATTAAATGCACTTTAGTGCATATTTAAGGAAAGATTAATGGCAAGGAAAAGTGATGGCATCATCTGGCATTTGATGGATGCACCGTGGTGGTTAAGTGTGATTTTATCGATAGGTGTGTATGTCGCCCTTTCATACGTATTACCAGAGCTTGCTGTCAGCAGTAACAACTTTGTTTTCAATGCTATCGCCCCAAATCTTTCCATGTTCGC